>JAUXPP010000023.1 GCA_030683705.1 Polaromonas sp.
TCGGATCGCCATAGGCCACACTGCGCGCTCCGGTACGCACATTGAGCACCGGAATCGCCAGGTCGCGGTCGATGATCAGCGTCACCTCGCTGACCAGCGGATACACACGCGTCACCTGGCCAAGCACGCCTGAATCGTCCACCACCGGCGAGCCGAGCTCAACCCCTTGGGTCATGCCCTTGTCGATGATGACCCGGCGCGTGTAGGGATCAGCCGCGTCGTAGAGCACTTCGGCGGCCATCACCGACAGGGCGAGTTGCTCGCGCAGGCCCAGCAGCTTGCGCAGCTGGCTATTTTCCTGCGACAGCTGCTCGACCTGGTTGGCGCGCAGCGATTGCAGGGCGAGCTTTTTGCTGGCCTCTTCGCTGCTGGCTTTGGCCTGGTCGAGGCCGGTCAGGTAGGCACTGGCGTTTTTCACCGCATGCACCGGCTGCATCGCCACCCACTGCACGGGATAAAGCGCGGTGCCGAGGACGGCGCGTAGCGGCTGGGTGATGCCGAAGCGGGCGTCGGCGACCATTAAAAACAGCGACAGGGCGCTGAAAAACATCAGCTTGGACTGCGCCGACGGCCCCTGTTTGAAAAAGGGCGGCGGCGATCTGTCAAGGGTTCCTAATGGCATGGTTCGCTGTCAGGCTGGCCCTGCTGGTTTCTTGCGGGCCTGCGGTGCGGTGCGCAAAGGAGTGAGCTGCAAGCCGCCGGAATTATTCCGAGGTGAAGATCGAACCCAGCCGGGCCATGCGCTCCAGCGCCATGCCACAGCCGCGCACCACGCAGGTCAGCGGGTCTTCGGCCACCAGCACCGGCAGGCCGGTTTCTTCAGCCAGCAAGCGATCCAGGTCGCGCAGCAGGGCACCACCACCGGTCAGCATCATGCCGCGCTCGGCAATGTCGGCGCCCAGCTCGGGCGGCGTCTGCTCCAGCGCATTCTTCACCGCACTGACAATGTTGTTGAGCGGGTCGGTCAGCGCCTCGAGAATCTCGTTGCTCGAAATCGTGAAGCTGCGCGGCACGCCTTCGGACAGGTTGCGACCCTTGACTTCCATTTCCTTGACCTCGGAGCCGGGGAAGGCCGAACCGATGTTTTTCTTGATGGCTTCGGCTGTCGGCTCGCCGATCAGCATGCCGTAGTTGCGGCGGATATAGCTGATGATGGCTTCGTCGAAACGGTCACCGCCGACACGCACGCTGCCCTTGTAGACCATGCCGCCCAGCGAGATCACGCCGACCTCGGTGGTGCCGCCGCCGATATCGACCACCATGGAGCCGCTGGCCTCGGACACCGGCAGACCCGCGCCTATGGCTGCAGCCATCGGCTCTTCAATCAGGTAGACGTCGCTGGCACCGGCGCCCAGGGCACTTTCGCGGATCGCGCGGCGCTCGACCTGGGTCGAGCCGCAGGGCACGCAGATGATGATGCGCGGGCTGGGCTTGAAGAAGCTGCGCGGATGCACCATCTTGATGAACTGCTTGAGCATCTGCTCGGTCACGGTGAAGTCGGCGATCACGCCGTCCTTCATCGGCCGGATGGCCT
This sequence comes from Polaromonas sp., assembly GCA_030683705.1. Lineage (GTDB taxonomy): Bacteria > Pseudomonadota > Gammaproteobacteria > Burkholderiales > Burkholderiaceae_C > Polaromonas. Next base: position 1,535 of record JAUXPP010000023.1, read on the forward strand.
CGATGTTGCCCGGCACCTTGCCCAGCATGGCCTTGGCTTCGTGGCCGACGGCCTGGATGGTTTTTTTGCCCTGCGGCCCGCCTTCGTGGCGGATGGCGACCACCGAGGGCTCGTCCAGCACAATGCCGCGGTCACGCACAAAAATCAGGGTGTTGGCGGTACCCAGGTCAATCGCCAGGTCGGTGGAAAAGTACCGACGGAAAGTTTCAAACATGTTTGGAGATCCGGTTCTGGTTGTGGGCACGGGGCAAACTTCGTTGCCCTATCGCCTTTTATGATTAATCAACGAGCGCGTGAAAATGGAAGGACGAAACGGTCTGACACCTGACAAATAACGCCTATGGCGTGCATCGAGCCCTGATCACACACCAAAGGCGGGATAATAACGCATCCCCTGTGAGTCACTGGCCAGCACACGGCCGATTATTTCACCTTTACACCCGGTTTCAGCCGCAGTTTTACCCCCATGGCATTGACATCCCAAGACATCACACGCGTCGCCAACCTGGCGAGGCTGGAATTGCGGCCTGACGAGACGGACCGCGTGCTCGGCCAGCTCAACGGCTTTTTTTCGCTGGTGGCGCAAATGGACGCCGTCAACACCGACGGCGTCGAGCCCCTGGCCCACCCCGCTGCGGTGCTGGGCCAGGTCGCGCTGCGCCTGCGGGACGACATCGCCAGCGAACCGAACCAGCGCGACGAAAGCCAGAAAAGCGCGCCCGCCGTCGAACGCGGCCTGTTCCTGGTTCCCCGCGTGATCGAATAAGCCATGAACACTGACCTGCACCACCTCGGCGTCGCCGAACTCGCGGCCAAACTCGCCGCCCGTGACGTCTCCAGCGTCGAAGCGACGCAGCATTTCCTGGCCCGTATCGACAAAAACGCCGGCCTGGGCGCCTTTCTCGCCACCGACAGCAAGCTGTCGCTGGCCCAGGCCCAAGCGGCCGATGCGCGTCTGGCCGCCGGCGAACGCAGCCCGCTGCTCGGCGTGCCGCTCGCGCACAAGGACGTTTTTGTCACCCGCGGCTTCCCCAGCACCGCCGGCTCGAAAATGCTGGAGAACTACCTCAGCCCGTTTGACGCCACCGTGGTGGGGCAACTGGCCAGCGCCGGCATGGTCACGCTGGGCAAGCTCAACTGCGACGAGTTCGCCATGGGCTCGGGCAACGACAACAGCGCGTACAAGCCGGTACACAACCCCTGGGATACCAGCCGCGTGCCGGGCGGCTCCTCGGGCGGTTCGGCGGCGGCAGTCGCCGCGCGGCTGGTGCCGGCCGCGACCGGCACCGATACCGGCGGCTCGATCCGCCAGCCGGCCTCGCTGAGCGGCATCACCGGCATCAAGCCGACCTATGGCCGTTGCTCGCGTTACGGCATGGTGGCGTTTGCCTCCAGCCTGGACCAGGCCGGCCCGATGGCACGCTCGGCGCTCGACTGCGCGCTGCTGCTGTCGGCCATGGCCGGGCCGGACCTGGACCGCGACTCGACCTCGCTGGACTTGCCGGCCACCGACTACGCTACTGATTTGATAGCGGGTTACGCAGGCGGGACGGGCGCTGCAACCCCAAAAAGCCTCAAAGGCCTGAGGATAGGCCTGCCCAGCCAGTTTTTCGGCGCCGGCTGCTCGGCCGATGTGCTGCAGGCCGTGCGGGCCGCGCTGGGCGAGTTCGAGAAGCTGGGCGCCACCCTGGTCGACGTCGAGCTGCCGCTGACCGAGCTGTCGATCCCGGTCTACTACGTGATCGCGCCGGCCGAAGCCAGCAGCAACTTGAGCCGCTTCGACGGTGTGCGCTACGGCCACCGCGCCGCCAGTTATGGCGACCTGACCGACATGTACAAGAAGTCGCGCAGCGAAGGTTTTGGCGACGAGGTCACGCGCCGCATCATGATAGGCACCTACGTGTTGTCGCACGGTTATTACGACGCCTACTACCTGAAGGCGCAGAAAATCCGCCGCCTGATCGCCGAGGATTTCCAGAAGGCCTTCACGCAGTGCGACATCATCGCCGGCCCGGTGTCACCCACTGTCGCCTGGAAAATCGGCGAAAACTCGGATGACCCGGTCGCCAGCTCCCTGGCCGACATCTACACCCTGTCCAGCAGCCTGGCGGGCCTGCCGGGCATGAGCGTGCCGGCCGGCTTCGGCGCACACAACATGCCGGTCGGCCTGCAGTTGATCGGCAACTACTTCAAGGAAGCGCAGTTGCTGGGCGCGGCGCACCAGTTCCAGCTCGCGACCGACTGGCATACGCGCCGGCCCCCAGGCATTTGAGTGATTTGACATGAGCCAGACCCAACCCATCGTGAACCCCTTTGCCGAGATGCAGGCCGGCCGGCCTACCGGCCCGCTGGTGCAGGGCTACGAAGTCATCATCGGCTTTGAAACCCATGCGCAGCTGACCACGCAATCGAAAATTTTCAGCCGCGCGCCGACCAGCTTTGGCGCCGAGCCGAACACGGCCGCATCGGCCGTCGACTTTGCGCTGCCCGGCGCGCTGCCGGTGATGAACCGGGGCGCGGTACAACGCGCCATCGAGTTCGGCCTGGCGGTGGATGCGCATATCGCCGAGTCCAGCGTGTTTGCGCGCAAGAACTATTTCTACCCCGACTTGCCCAAGGGTTACCAGATCAGCCAGTTTGAAATTCCGGTCGTGCAGGGCGGCAAGGTGGAGTTTTTCCTGGATGGCGAGAAAAAATCGGTGCGCCTGGTGCGCGCCCACCTCGAGGAGGACGCCGGCAAGTCGCTGCACGAGGATTTCGTCGGCATGAGCGGCATTGACCTGAACCGCGCCGGCACGCCGCTGCTGGAGATCGTCACCGAGCCCGACATGCGCTCGTCGGCGGAAGCCGTGGCCTATGCCAGGGAGCTGCACAAGATCGTGACCTGGATTGGCATTTGCGACGGCAACATGCAGGAAGGCAGCTTCCGCTGCGACGCCAACGTCTCGGTGCGCAAACCCGGCGAACCGCTGGGCACACGCCGCGAGATCAAGAACCTGAACAGCTTCCGCTTCATGCAGCAGGCCATCGACTACGAAATCCGCTGGCAGATCGAGCAGATCGAGGACGGCCACGCGATCCAGCAGGCCACCGTGCTGTTCGACCCGGATACCGGCGAGACGCGCGCCATGCGCACCAAGGAAGACGCCGCGGACTACCGCTACTTCCCCGACCCCGATCTGCCGCCGCTGGTGATTGGCCGCGACTGGGTGGAAAAGACCCGGTCGGAGATGTCGGAGTTGCCGCGCGTGATGGCGGCGCGTTTCGTCGCCGACTACGGCCTGCCCGAGTACGACGCCGGCCAGCTCACGCAGAGCAAGGCAGTGGCGGCCTACTTTGAGGCGGTGGCGGCTGCCAGCCAGCAGCCCAAACTCGCCAGCAACTGGGTGATGGGCGAGTTGTCGCGCAGGCTGAACACGGAAGAAAAGGCCATCGAGTCGTCGGCCGTGAGCAGCGCGCAGCTCGCGCGCCTGATAGTCCGCATCGGCGACGGCACCATCTCCAACAACGCCGCCAGACAGGTGTTTGATGCCTTGTGGACCGGCGAGGGCCAGGATGTGGACGTCCTCATCGAGGCCAAAGGCCTGAAACAGATGAACGACAGCGGCGAGCTGGAAAAAATCATAGACGAGGTGCTCGCGGCCAATGCCAAAAACGTAGAGGAAGTCCGCGCCGGCAATGCCAAGGCCATGAATGCGCTGGTCGGCCAGGCCATGAAAGCCACCAAGGGCAAGGCCAACCCGGCGCAGGTCAACGCATTGCTGAAGAAAAAACTCGGCTGACCGGGCCTGGAGGCGCTACAAAAACAGTAGCGGCTCACGCACAATCCGCAAGGGCTGCAACCCGTTTTGATGCCTCGCTTATTTTCTGGCCTGGCTGGCTTGGGCCGCTGCCGCCCCGCCCCAGAAAGGCTTGAGTTTGGCGAGCTCTTCATCAAAACGCCGGTTCACGCGTTTTTTCTCGGCCTCCTGCTCGGCGACCAGGCGCTTTTGCGCCGCCACATTGCTGTCGTTTTCGTCCAACCGGCGCTTCAGGGAGGCCGGCGCGCGGCCCGGCGTGGCCTTGTAAAACTCCAGGTCGGCGTTGATGGCCTTGCGCTGGTCGACCAGTTCCTGGGCGCGTTTGGCCGAGGCCTTGATGGCTTCCTCGACCTGGACCAGGGCTACGGCGCGTTCCTGGTCGTGCGCGGCGCGGTTGGGGTAACGCGTGAGCAGGGCCTGGTCGCGTTTTTTCTCCTCGGCTTCCCGGGCCCTCTGCTCGGCGGCGGCTTTTTCCTTTTGTTCCAGCGCTGCGCGCTCATCCGTCGTCAGCACCGGGGCGATCTCGCGCTTGACCACTCCCGAGCCCGACAACTGCTTCTGCGTGCGGTCCATACACTCGGCAATCGGACGGTCAGCTGTGATCCGGCGGCCCTTGCCGTCAATGCAGCTGTAAATGCCCGAGCCTTGCGCCGCAGCCACGCTGCAAAGGCAGGCGGCAAGCAGGGAAAGGCCCGCACGGGTCACGGTGTACAACTGCAGGGGCATGAACATGACTCCTCAATCAACGCCGTAGCGTTGCCGATACGCCAGCACGCGCTGGTAATGGGTCTGAAGTGAGTCGCCGCTGCCGGATGACTCACCACCCGCCTCAGCCAGATACTGCAGCAAGTCGGTCAAACGGGCAATCGCGAAAACCTGCAGGCCGAGTTCGCGGGTGACATACTGCGCCGCGCTGTAGGCCACGTCCTGGCCGTTTTCCACGGCTTTTTCCTGACGGTCCAGCGCAATCGCCACCGCATGCGGCGTCGCGCCGGCGGCACGGATGATGGCAATCGACTCGCGTGTGGCGGTACCGGCCGAAATCACGTCGTCGATGATCAGCACCCGGCCCCGAACCGGCGCACCGACCAGCGTGCCGCCCTCGCCGTGGTCCTTGGCTTCCTTGCGGTTGTAGGCAAACGGCACATTGCGGCCGAGACGCGCCAGCTCCACCGCCACCGCGGCGGCCAGCGGGATGCCCTTGTAGGCCGGGCCGAAAATCATGTCGAACTGCAGGCCGCTGGTTTTCTCCTGCAGCAGCAGGCCGCGCGCATAAAATTGCGCCAGCCGGCCCAGCTTGGCGCCGTCGTCGAACAGGCCCGCATTGAAAAAGTAGGGGCTCATTCGACCAGCCTTGGTCTTGAACTCGCCGAAGCGCAACACGCCGGAGGCGATGGCGAACTCGACGAATTCCTGCGCCAGCGTCCGGCGCTCGTCGTCTGGCGTGCCGTCCCGGGGTAAAGGATTGCCGGCCGGCGCTGGCGTGCCCGTTGTTATGCTCATTGGAGTCCCATGTTTAAGTTGACCAGTCTGAACCTCAACGGCATCCGTTCTGCCGCCAGCAAGGGCATGACCGAATGGGTGGCCCAGACCCAGCCGGATTGTATTTGCATGCAGGAACTCAAGGCCCAGGCCGCCGATGTGGCCGGGCGCTTCGAGGACATCGCCGGCCTCAAGGGGCACTTTCACTTCGCGGAGAAAAAAGGCTATTCCGGCGTCGCCATCTACACGCGCCACGAACCCAGCGACGTGATCACCGGTTACGGCTCCCATGAATTCGACGCCGAAGGCCGTTATGTGGAGCTGCGTTTTGACCGGCCCGGCCGCAAGCAGGCGCCCAGACTGTCCATTATCAGCTGCTACTTCCCCAGTGGCTCTTCCGGCGAGGAGCGCCAGGCCGCCAAGTTCCGCTTCCTGGCCGAGTTCTACCCCTACCTCGCCAAACTGAAGGAGACCCGCGACTTCGTGCTGTGCGGCGACATCAACATCGCGCACCAGGAGATCGACCTGAAGAACTTCAAGGGCAACAAAAAGAACAGCGGCTTCCTGCCCGAAGAACGCGCCTGGATGTCGGAACTGCTGCGTGACGCGGAGGTGGCGGATGAAGCCATTGAAGAAATGACAGGCGGCACCGGCCAACCAACGACAACAGCCACACGCGGCGGCGGCATGGTCGATGTCTACCGCAAGCTGCAACCCACGGCCACCGACGCGGCCTACACCTGGTGGAGCAACCGCGGCCAGGCCTATGCGAAAAATGTCGGCTGGCGGCTGGACTACCACCTGGCCACGCCGGCCGTGGCGGCCCTGGCCCAAAGCGAAACAATTTACAGGGCGCAGCGGTTTTCCGACCATGCGCCCATCACGGTGGACTACGCCCTCACACTTTGACACCGGCAGCAGGCGCCTGGACGGCCGGCAGGCGCAAGCTGGCACGCAATCCACCGCCTGCGGCTGGCTGCAGGCTGAGCTCACCGCCATACAAGCCGACCAGGTCCTGCACGATGGCCAGGCCCAGCCCCGTACCGGGAACCGACTCGTCCAGGCGCACGCCCCGGGCGCCCACCAAAGCAAGATGTGCGGCGTCAATTCCGGGACCATCGTCCTCGACATCAACCTGCAACTGAAGGGGCCGGACGCCGGTCAGCGGTCGGGCGGCAATCGTCACCGTTGAACGGGCCCACTTGCAGGCGTTGTCCAGCACATTGCCCAGCATTTCCTGCAAGTCCTGCTCCTCGCCGGCAAAAAACAGCGCTGCGCCATCGGCTTGCAGGGTGATGGTGACGCCTCTTTCGGCATGAACCCGCGCCATCACCCGCACCAGGCCGGCCAGCACCGGCCCGACCGCGGTGCGCTGGCCGGGCAGGCGCTGCGTCGCGGCCACCCGGGCGCGGGCCAGGTGCCAGTCGATGTGGCGGCGTGACAGCCCCACCTGTTCCCTCACCAGCCGGGCCAGTTCGCTGCCCGGCCCTGCCAGCGTCCCCGCCGCGGCCTGGTCCAGCACCGACAGCGGCGTCTTCAGCGCATGGGCCAGGTTGCCCGCCTGGGTGCGCGCGCGCGTCACCACCTCGGTGTTGCGGTCAAGCACGTCGTTGAAGTCGTCGATCAGGGGCTGCACCTCGGCGGGAAAGCGGCCCTGCAGGCGCTGCGCCCGCCCCTCATGCACATCGGCCAGCGCGCGCTGCATGGCGCGCAGGGGTGCCAGTCCCACCGCCACCTGCGCCAGCGCCGCCAGCACCAGCAAGACCAGCAGCACCGCCAGCGACGCCGCCATCAGGCCATTGAAGCTGTCCACCGCCCCGGTGACTTCCTGCATGTCGGCCGCGACCACGATGCGCCAGCGGTCATCGGGTTGTTCGGCGATCCGCACCTTGCGCTCGAGCATCAGCAAGGGGGCGTCCAGCGGACCCTTGCCCTGGTGCACATGCACCGCGCCATCGGCCAGTTCGTCGGCGAGCAGCGACAGGCTGGTGTCCCACAGAGAGCGCGAGCGCAGCACGCCCGCGCGGGACAGGCCGTCGGCGGTGATGCGGTCCAGCTGCCAGTACAGCCCCGAATAGGGTTTCAGCCAGCGCGGGTCGGACAGGGTCCGGGTATCGATCAGCGGCTGGCCGCTGGCATCCAGCTCGAGCCGGGCGGTCAGCTGGTCAAGCTGCTGGGTCAGGGTGGCCTCGAACTGCCGCATCACGTGATCGCGAAACAGGCCGCTCAGCAACACGCCCGCGAGCAGCAAGGCCAGCGCCAGTGCGGCCAGTGTCGCGGCCAGCAGCCGCAAACGCAGCGACGTGGCCCGGCGCCAGATGGTCATGGCGGCGGCACCAGCCGGTAACCCAGCCCGCGCACCGTCTCGATCAGCTCGGGCGGCAGTTTGCGGCGCAGGCGGCCTACGAAAACCTCGATGGTGTTGGAGTCGCGCTCGAAGTCCTGGGCGTAAATGTGTTCGGTGAGTTCGGTGCGCGACACCACGGCGCCGGGTCGGTGCATCAGGTAGTCGAGCACCTTGTACTCGTGGCTGGTCAGGTTCACCGGCTGGCCGGCCAGCGTGACGCGGCCGCTGCGTGTGTCGAGCGCCAGCGCGCCGCACTGCAGCACCGCCGAGGCCAGGCCGCCAGCGCGGCGGATCAGCGCGCGCACACGCGCCAGCAGCTCCTCCATGTGAAAGGGCTTGGTGAGGTAGTCATCGGCCCCGGCGTCGATGCCGGCCACCTTGTCGTGCCAGTTGTCACGCGCCGTCAGGATCAGCACCGGCATGGTTCGCCCGCCGTCACGCCAGCGCTGGAGCACGGTCAGGCCATCGAGCACTGGCAACCCCAGGTCGAGGACCACGGCGTCGAAGGCTTCGGTGTCTCCCAGGAAGTGGGCGTCGCGGCCGTTGTCGGCCTCGTCCACCGCATAGCCGGCTTCCACCAGCCCGGCACGCAGCTGGGCACGCAGCGTGGGTTCGTCTTCAACCAGGAGGATGCGCATGGGCTGGCAACGGGTGTCAGGGACGCGCATCACGGCCGCTGCGGCGCCCGTCGCTTGTGCTGTTGCCCCTGGTGGACAACAGGGCGGCGGTCCGGGCATCCAGCTTGAGCTTGACCAGCTGGCCCTGCGGCTGCAGCAGCTTGACTTCGTAGATCCAGCGGCCCTCCTCCTGCTCCAGTTCGACTTCCAGGACCTGGCCCGGATGCTCGCGCTCCAAACGTTCCAGCACGCTGCGCAGCGGCAACACCTGGCCGGCCTGAACCGCCTGGCGCGCGCGGTTGTGGTCGTCCTTGCTGCCGGCCCAGGCCGGCTGCAGCCCGAGGCTGCCCATCAGCAGCGCCAGCACCCACAGCCGCGAACGGTGGCGCTTGCCGGTAAGGAGGAAGGGCTGGACGGAGGTCATGGCGTGATTGTCCTGCAGCCATTGTGAACCGCAGATGAACGACGTCTTCAGGAAGGGTTCAAGCGCCTTTGCCAAAAATACATGCCATCCCCTGCAAGACCTGCCAACACCCACTCAACCCGAACGCAGAAAGCCCAGCCATGACCCCGATACGCAGCTTCTTTCCCGCAGCCTTGCTGCTTGCCGCCACGCTGGCCAGTGCGCTGCTGCCCGCCACCAGCCAGGCCGGCGACACCACGCCTGCAGAGCAGCTCAGCCACTGGAGCGCCCAGGCCGGAACCCCCGGCAACGCCGACAAGGGCCGGGTATTTTTTTCCGCCAAACACGGCGGTGAATGGTCCTGTGCCTCATGCCACGGCGCGCCACCCACGGCGCAGGGCAAACACGCCAGCACCGGCAAGTCGATCACACCGCTGGCTCCGGCTTTCAACCCCAAGGCCTTCACCGACAGCGCCAAGGTGGACAAGTGGTTCCGCCGCAACTGCAAGGATGTGCTGAGCCGCGAATGCAGCGCTGGCGAAAAGGCCGACGTGCTGGCCTACCTCAACAGCCTCAAGCCCTGAGCCATGCTTTTCCCCACCGGAGTTTCTTCATGAACACCCTACCCCCTGTCCGCGGCCTGCTGATCGCCGCCACCTGCGCCCTCGCTGCGCTGCCCGCCCTGGTCCGGGCCGACAGCAGCCGCTTGCTGCCGGGCAACATGCCTGCGGCCTACACCCAGGAGTGCGCCGCCTGCCACACCGCCTATCCGCCGGGCATGTTGCCCGCCCGCTCCTGGGAACGCATCATGACCAACCTGGACAAGCACTACGGCACCGACGCCTCGCTGGACGCGGCCACGGTGCAACAGCTCAGCAGCTGGCTGAAGGTCAACGCGGGCACCTACAAACGCGTGGCGCAAGAGCCGCCGCAGGACCGCATCACCCGCTCGGCCTGGTTTGAACGCAAACACCGCAAGGTCGATCCCGCTGTCTGGAAACACGCCAGCGTCAAGAGTGCTGCCAACTGCGCGGCCTGCCACACCGCGGCCGACAAGGGCGACTACAACGACGACAACATCCGCTTCCCGGCCGGGCTCGACGCCCGTTATCGCCGGGCCTGGAACGACTGACTCGAAAGACAACCACCATGCATGCCACCCCTTCCATCCACACCACCGCGCAGGCCGCGACCGCAGCGGCCACGCCGGGCCGCCGGGTGATCGACGCGCCCACGCGCATGTTCCACTGGCTGTTTGCGCTGAGCTTTCTGGGCGCCTACCTGACCGCTGACGGCGAAAGCTGGCGGCTGTTGCATGTCACGCTCGGCTACACCCTGGCCGGCCTGCTGGTGTTTCGTGTGTTGTACGGCCTGCTGGGTCCGCGCCAGGCGGGCCTGGGCCTGATGTGGCGCAAGCTGGCCGGCGCACCGGCGTGGCTGCGCTCGCTCACGCAAAGCCGGTCCTTGGCCGACATCAACTGGCGGCAGGGCCAGAACCTGTTGATGGCGCTGGCCGTGGTGGCGCTGCTGCTGATGGTGCTGCCGCTGACGCTCAGCGGCTATGCCACTTACAACGACTGGGGCGACTTTCTCGGCGGCGACTGGCTGGAAGAGGTTCACGAATTTTTCGGTGAAGCGTTTTTGTTTGTCGTGCTGGCCCACATGGCGCTGATCGCGGGCCTGAGCCTGCTGCGGCGGAAAAACCAGGCCCTGCCCATGCTGACCGGCAGGATAGCCGGCAAGGGACCGGACCTGGTGCAGAAGAACCGTGTCTGGCTGGCCGCCCTGCTGCTGCTCGCCGTGCTGGCCTACGGTGGCTGGGAGTGGCAGCAATCACCGAACGGCCTGATCTCCAGCAAGACCTGGAACGACCCGGCAACCGGGCAGGCCCACGATGAAGACTGACAGGGTGCGTGCCCCACTCCCATCACTCGATCACTCCATTACTCCCTGTGACGAATCCATGAACGTCTACCTGTGTGTCGTCTGCGGTTTCATCTATGACGAGGCGGCTGGCCGGCCCGAAGACGGGATCGCCCCGGGCACGCCCTGGGCCGCCGTGCCCGCCAACTGGACCTGTCCGGAATGCAATGTCGGCAAGAGCGACTTCAGCATGGTGCTGATCTAAAGCCTGTCAAGGCTGGCCGGGCAGCCTGAAGCACCGGACTTCAATCCCGAGTCAAAGCCGCGCACCCTGACCCATCCATCCAGCCGGAGCGGAACACGTCCTCTGTGGGGCCTGCACCAGGGCCTGTAGGGAGGCCCCTACAGAGGGAAAACCGCCTGTTGTTTAACCCTTCCGTGGCACGCTGTTTGCATGCTAACCCTTGGCGTAACCATCCCGTTTGCGCAGCAGGCCCTGTCTTATCAGCCTCACTACTTCAAGGACTACCGCATGACTTCCACACGCCGCTCCATGTTGACCCGGGCCTCTGTCGCCGCCGCTGCCGGCACGGCGCTCGGCTTCCCGATGATTGCCCGCGCCCAGCAGAATTTCAGCTGGAAGATGACCAGCGCCTACGGCAAGGGTTCCCCCTTCTACATGGAAGGACCGGGCAGTGCGACCGACCTGGCCAAACGCATCGACACGATGTCGGGCGGGCGCCTGAAGATCCAGGTGTTTGGCGCGGGCGAGCTGATTCCCGCGCTGGAAGGCTTCGACGCGGTGCGTGCCGGCACGGTGGAAATGAACCATGCCAACAGCTACTTCTGGACCGGCAAGACCTTTGCCGCGCAGTACTTCACCGCCGTGCCTTTTGGCCTGAACTTCCAGGGCATCAACGGCTGGCTCTACGACGGCGGCGGCCAGCAGTTGTGGAACGAGGTGTATGCGCCCTTCGGCATGGTCGCCATGCCCTGCGGCAACACCGGCGTGCAGATGACCGGCTGGTTCAAGAAGGAGATCAAGTCCAGCGCCGACCTCAAGGGCCTGAAGATGCGCATTCCCGGCCTGGCCGGCCGTGTTTATGCGGCCCTCGGCGTCGATGTGAAACTGCTGCCCGGCGGCGAGATCTTCCCCGCGCTGGAGCGCGGCGTGATCGACGCGGCCGAGTTCGTCGGCCCCTTTCAGGACCGCAAGCTGGGCCTGCACAAGGCAGCCAAATACCTGTACACCACGGGCTGGCACGAGTCGGCCACGGTATCGGAACTGCTGATCAACAAGGCCGCCTGGGACAAGCTGCCCAAGGACCTGCAGGCGGTGGTGGAAAACGCCGCGGCCGCGTGCAACGTCATCAGCGAGGCCTGGTGCCAGCGCAACAATGCCGAGGCCATGGACGACCTGGTGAAAAACCAGGGCGTGATCGCCAAGCCGCTGCCCGCCGAGGTGCTCAAAAAGCTGCGCGAAGTCACCAATCAGGTGCTGGCCGAGGCAGTGGCCAAGGATGCCATGACCAAAAAGGTGCACGACTCCTACATGGCCTACAAGAAAAAGTACGACGCCTGGGCCGGCTACAGCGAAGGCCCGTACCACGACAAGATCCTGACGGCCTGAACCAGTCATGACGAATCTGACAACTGCCGGCGCCCCCGGGGGGGCCGCCGGGCTGGCCCGCGCCTTTGTGGCGCGTGTCGAGCGCACCGTGGACCTGATCGGCCGCGCTGCTTCCTGGCTCACGCTGGCCATCGTGGTGCTGATGGCCATTGATGTGCTGATGCGTTATGCCTTCAGCATCGGCTCGGTCTGGGCCCAGGAGCTCGAGTGGCACCTGCTGGCGCCGCTGGTGCTGTTCGGCATGACCTACGCGCTGCTCAAGGGTGAACATGTGCGTGTCGATGTTTTTTACGCACGTTACACGCCGCGCGCGCAGGCCGCGGTGGACCTGCTGACGGCGCTGCTGGCCATCGCGATGGCGGCGCTGGTGATTCGTTATTCGATCCAGTTCGTGACCCAGTCGTATGTGATCAACGAAATCTCGTCCGACCCGGGAGGCCTGACGCACCGCTGGATGCTCAAGGCGCTGATCCCCGTGGGTTTTGCGGTGTTCGGCCTGATGGCAGCGGCGCAGGGTGTCGGCGCTGCGCTGCGCCTGTTCGGCCCGCAACCGGCCCCCACCCCGGAGGGCACGCCATGAGCATGAACGAATGGCTGGCAATCGGCCTGCTGATCGGCTTTTTCCTGATGCTGATGGGCGGCATCCCGGTCGGCATCACGCTGGCCGCCAGCGGCTTCATTTTTGGTTTCATGGGTTTCGGTGAATCGCTGTTCAACCTGCTGCCGGCGCGCATTTACGGCGTGGTCGCCAACTACCAGTGGCTGGCGATCCCGCTGTTTGTCTTCATGGGCGTGATGCTGGAAAAATCGCGCCTGGCCGAAGACCTGCTCGACGTGATCGGCCACCTGGCCGGCGGGCTGCGCGGCGGCATGGCGCTGGGCATCATCGGCGTCGGCGTGCTGATGGGCGCGACCACCGGCATCGTCGGCGCGACCGTGATCACGCTGGGCCTGCTGACGCTACCGACGCTGCTGCGGCGCGGTTACGACCCGGCGATCTCCTGCGGCGCGATCTGCGCCTCGGGCACGCTGGGCCAGATCATCCCGCCCAGCCTGGTGCTGATCCTGCTGTCCGACATCATGCAGCTGTCGGTGGGCACGCTGTTTGCCGCGGCGGTATTTCCGGGCCTGATGCTGGCCGGCCTGTACGTGAGCTGGATCGTGGTTTACGGCATGATCCGGCCCGACTCCATGCCGCCGGTGCCGCAGGCCGAGCGCGACGCGGTGTCACGTGCGCAGCTGTGGCTGCGCGTGCTCAAGGTGGCGCTGCCGCCGGTGGCGCTGGTGCTGTCGGTGCTGGGCTCCATCATCGGCGGCGTCGCGGCACCGACCGAGGCCGCCTCCATGGGCGCGCTGGGCTCCATCCTGGTGGTGGCACTGGCGCGCCGCCTCTCGCTGTCAGTGCTGCGCGACGTGATGCAGACCACCACGCGGATCTCTGCGATGGTGCTGTTCATCCTGATCTGCTCGCAGGTCTTCAGCCTGGCGTTCCGCGGCCTGCAGGGCGAAAAGCTGATCGAGGACCTGTTCGCGTTTTTGCCGGGCGGCATCAACACCGCGATCTGGTTCCTGATGGGCCTGATCTTCGTGCTCGGCTTTTTCATCGAGTGGATCGAGATCAGCTACATCGCCGTGCCGCTGTTCTTGCCGATCTTCGCGGCCGCCGGTGTCGACATGGTCTGGCTGGCGATGATGATCACCGTCAACCTGCAGACTTCGTTTCTGACGCCGCCCTTCGGCTGGGCGCTGTTTTTCCTGCGCGGCGTCGCGCCGCCCGGTGTGACCACGCGGCACATCTACCTCGGTGTGATTCCGTTCGTGGGGCTGCAGATCCTGGGCATCGTGCTGGTGTTTTTCTTCCCGGCGATTGCGACCTGGCTGCCCAGGGCGATTGGCTGGTAGGCATTTGCGAAAAAATGCGGTCTGAAACGAGGGGCGCCTAACCGGGCTCGGCGGGAGCGAGTGTGAAGAAAAAGCTCGCGCCCTGCATCTGTATGCTTTCTGCCCAGACGCGGCCACCGTGCTTCATGACGATGCGCTTGACCCGGGCAAGCCCTATGCCTTCCCCCACATCGTCACCGGTTGCCAGTCGCTGGAAGGGATCAAACAGGCTGTTTGCATAACGCATGTCAAACCCCGTGCCATTGTCCCGCACGTGGTACACCGACTCGCCGTTCAGGCCGGTGCTACTGCCCACTTCCAGCGTGGCCATCGGCTGCGAGGCCGTGAAGCGCCAGGCATTGTCCAGCAGTTCCCGCATGAGCTCACCGAGCAGCGCGGGGTCACCGCTGGCCTGCAAATCTTCCTGTACAAGCACTCGTACGCACCGCTGAGGCGCAGCGAGCTGCAAAGCCTGCATATGGGCCAGGGCAATCATCCGCAGATCGACCGCCTGTCGCTTCAGCGGCAAACGCGCAAGATTTGCAAAATAGAGAAGTGCGTCCGACCGCAGGTTGATTTGGGCGATGCCGGCGGCAACACGCCTCAGGTAATGATGTCCCCGTTCACTCGCCACCTCCTGTTGCAGCAGGGCGGTATAGCCGCTCATGGAAATCAGTGGCTGGCGCAGGTCGTGGGCCAGGGAGTGCGACAGCATCTGCAGGTCGTCCGTGGTTCGCTCGAGGTCTGCCGTTCGCGCTGACACCCGTAGCTCCAGATCGGCGTTGAGACGCACAATCCTCTCGCGCGCCTGGCGCCTCTCGGTGATGTCCCAGGCCAGCACGACAAAGCCGCTTACCGCGCCATCGTCATCACTGAGCGCAGCAACCGATACCATCACGGGCACCAGCCCGCCGTTCTTGTGCCGGTAGTGCCACTCGCGTGTTTCCGGTGTGCCCATGCGCGCCCGGACCAGCAGGCTTTCCAGCGGACTGAGCTCGCGTCCGAGTTCGGCGCCCAGTTCCTGCGCGCGCGACTGCAGCTCGGCCTCGACATGAAAAACACTTACCGCGTGCCGGTCTATCACCTCGTCCGCACTGTAGCCGAGCAGGCTCTCGGCCGCCGGGTTGAAGCTGCTCACCAGACCACGTCCGGTGATGGAAATGACCGCCGCCACCGCGCTGTCCAGCAGGACTTTCTGGAACCGAGCCTGGCGCGTCAGCGTGAGATTGAGATCACGTTCTCTCGCGACAAGCAACCGAAGTTCCATCTGTCGCATCACCTGGCGCCCGAGGGCCGCGAGGGCCTTTTTCTGCGCTGGCGCCAGTTCACGCGGCGCCGTATCGATCACACACAGCGTGCCAATCGAATGACCCTGGTCTGTCACCAGCGGCGTGCCGGCATAAAACCGTATGCCGGGGCCACCGGTCACCAGCGGATTGTCCAGAAAACGCTCATCCTCACGCGCGTCGCCGACCTCAAACAACTCGGTGCCATGAATGGCGTGGCTGCAAAAAGCAATGTCGCGCGGCGTCTGCGGGACGTCAATGCCTACGCGGCTCTTAAACCATTGGCGACCCGAGTCAACCAGCGAGATCAGTGCGATCGGCGCCTCGCAGATGTGCGCCGCCAGCTCGGTGAAGTCGTCAAATTCTGCTTCGGGGGCAGTGTCCAGAATCAGGTAGCGGTTCAGGGCGGCCAGGCGCTCGGCCTCGTTGGAGGGAAGCGGTGCAACTTTCATGGATTTTCCTGCGTGGGGGTTGCAGCGTCGTCGGTCGGACCGCTCAGGGTGAAATAAAAGCTCGCGCCCCCGTTCAGTTGTCCTTGCGCCCAGACGCGTCCGCCGTGCCGCTCTATCACGCGCTTGACGTTGGCCAGACCAATGCCTGTACCTGAAAACTCCGAGGCGGAATGCAGCCGTTGAAAGGCTCCAAACAGCTTGTCGACAGACGCCATGTCAAAACCTGCGCCATTGTCCTTGACAAAATAAATCGTCTCGCCGCCGGAACCTGTTTCACTGCCCACCTGGATGGTGGCATGAGGCTGCCTCGATGTGTACTTCCAGGCGTTGCCCACCAGATTTTGCATGACAACATGCAACAGGGCGGGATCCCCGTGGGTCCACAAATTGTCCTGCACCCGCACCTCCACCTGCCGTTCAGGCTCACTTTCCCTGCATTCCTGCAGCACCCGCGCGGTCAGGGCGGACAGATCGACCTGCTGCAGGCGTAACGGATCACGACCCATCTTGGCAAGCGACAGCAATCCGTCAATCAACTCGCCCATGTGCTGGGCGCCTGCACGGATCCGGCTCAGGTAATGCCGTCCTTTGTCGTCGAGTTGATGATTCGTTTTCAGCAGCATCTGGCCGAACCCGTTAATGGTGTTCAGGGGCGAGCGCAGGTCATGGGACACCGAATAGGAGAAGGCCTCCAGCTCCTGGTTCGCGGCCTCCAGCTGAAGGGTGCGCTCCCGGACGCGACCTTCCAGAGAGGCGTTGAGCTCGAGGATTTCCCGCTCGGCGCGTTTGCGCTCGGTGATATCGCGCTGCACCGCCACCCAATGGGTGAGGCCCTTGGTCTCGTCGGCAATCGGCACGATATCGAGCTCTATCCAGAACTCCCGCCCCGTCCTCGAGTAGTTGATCAGTTCGGCCCTGACCGGGAGCGACCGCTCCAGTGAGCTGCGAATGCGGTCCAGCTCCTGGCGCTGGGTCTTGGGCCCCTGCAGCAATCGTGGAGATTGCCCTATCACTTCGGCCCGGCTGTATCCGGTCAACCTTTCGAAAGCATCGTTGACAAACACGATGTGCGGGCCGGGGGTGTTGATCGGGCTCGCTTCGGTAATCACCACCACATCGTTGAGTCTTGACACGGCGGTCTCAAGAAGGCGCAGTTGTTCGGCAGCGCGCCGCCTGGCGGTAACTTCCTGGAAATAGACTGCCAGACCGTCCTCGGTGGGATACGCATTGACGTCAAACCACGAATCCAGTGGCTCAAAATAGGCCTCGAAGCGGGACGTGAGGTTTTTCTCGACGACCTCCCGGTACTGGTGTTCGAACAGCGTGCCCACAGCCTCGGGAAACGCCTCCCAGACGTTCTGGCCCAGAAGCTGCGCTCGGTTGCGCTTGAGAAGGCTTTCTGCCTGTTCGTTGAGGAAAACAAAGTTCCATTGCTGATCCAGCAAGAAAAATGCGTCGCTGATGCTTTCGAGCGTCGTGGTGAGCCGCTTGGCGAGCGCGTGCTCCCGCAGCTCCGTCTGCTTTTGTGCGTCAATGTCCTGGAAGGCGCCCTGGATGCGGACAACGTCGCCAGCCGCGTTGCGCAGCGCCTCACCCAGCACCCTGACCCAGATCCGGCGCTTGCGCGCGGTAATCAGCTGCATCTCAGCGTCGAACGGCGTCCCATGGGTCACACAGTCGGCGACCAGTTGCCCGATGGCGCCGCGGTACTCCGGAGCGTAAAACTCAAGCGCGGCCTCCACGCTGGGGGTAGGCTCGGTAGCCAACTCGTAAATGGCGCGGACTTCGTCAGACCAGGTGAGGCGGTAGTCGGGCAGATCGACCCGCCAGGCGCCCAGGCGGCTGACCCGGGACGCCATGGCCAACAGGGCTTGCGTTTCATGCAGTTTTTCCTCGGATTGGCGCTGCAGGGTGAGATCCTCTGCGACGGTAACAATGCCATTGGCCCGACCGGCGCCGTCAGTCAATCTGGACATGCTGACGCGCACCCACACGATCTCGCCATCCTTGCCGATATAGCGCCGCCCGGCAATCAGGGTATCCCTCGTTCCCTCCATCAACTCCTTCAGCTCGACGGCGTTTTGTGTCCGGTCTTCTTCGAGGATGAGGGCATCCATGTCCATCGTGTACAGCTCCTGCTGCGTGTAGCCCAGCATCCGGCAATACGACGGGTTGGCTTCCATAAACTGCCCCTGCATCGATGTGATGGCGATGCCGGTGGCCGCTCCCAGAAAAGTATTGTGAAAGCGCTGCTCGCTGACGCGAAGCGCCGTATCTTTCAGGTCTCCTTCTATCGCGATGCCGATGATATTGGCGCCGCCATGGACCAGCGCGAGGTCTTCAGGGTGAGGGGTATGCGGCCCCTTGTAGTACACAGCAAACGTGGCCAGCACCTTGCCTGTGCCATCCAGCACAGGGAGTGACCAGCAGGCACGCAAGCCGTACAGGCGCGCGAGCTCAATGTGGTTTGCCCACAGCGGGTCGGTTTCAATGTCGGTCACGATCACGGGCTCACGGCGCCAGGCGGCTGTTCCGCAGGAACCCTGGCTCGGACCGATATCACGTCCTTCAAGGGCTTTCACATAGTCTTGCGGCAGATGCGGCGAAAAGCCCTTTTCCAGCCGCTTGCCGTCAGCGCTGATCAAATGCACCGAAGTGTGCGCGCCGGGCAAGATCGACTCCATGCCAAGCAACACCTCTTCCAGCACAGTCCGCAGGGGGAGACCCATGGAAAGCGCCTTGAGAGAGCGGGCCTCCGACAAGAGCAGGCGCTCGCTGCGTATCCGTTCGGTGATGTCCTGAACCGTGCCGGATGCACTGACAGCCTGGCCGTCAGCGCCATGCTCTATCTCGCCCAGCTCATGCACCCAGCGGATCAAGCCATCGCCAGTCACGATGCGGTACTCGATGTCAAGCGCCTCCCTGCCCTGAATGAAACTCTGGCGGGCAACCTCGCAACGCTCCTGGTCATCCGGGAAAATGCGTTCAGACAGGTTCTCCAGAGAGACCGTAAACGATGCTGGCGATACGCCAAAAATTCTGTAGGTCTGGGCGGACCACCACAACTGCCGGGTCGCGGCAGAAAATTCCCAGTTGCCTGTTCTGGCGATCCGCTGCGCCGCCACCAGCCGGTCCTGCGTCTTTTGCAGCGCAGCCTGATTGCGGTCGCGCTCTGCGTCGCGCTGGGCCAGGATACCCGCGACTCGCGAGAAGGCCGAAGACAGCGCCACGATTTCATCGCCATGGACCGGCCCGGGGAGGCCAGCGCTGTCCCCGGCAAGTTGGTTGATGTCCTTGAGCAAGCGGCGAGCCGGTGCCACCACGGTTCGGTTGCCCATCCACCGGGCAGCAAGAATACCCAGGACTGTCAACAACAGCAGTACCCCAAGCTCAAGCGCCAGCCTGCGTTGTAGCGGCGCCGTCACCGCGTCCCTGGCAATACTGGCCACCACATACAGCCCGGGCCGGTTGCCGTCGCCCACTGCCGTCACCGCATACATTCGCCAGGCGCCGTTGGGGTCCTCCGCAGTGATGGTCGAGGCCGCAGGCGCAGCCATCGCGCGGGCCAGCGCTTCGTCCCGGTAAGGCATGCCGATACGCCCCGTCTGTGCCCTGTCGGTCCCAACGATAGTCCCCACGCGGTCGGTGACACTCACACTGAATGGAAAACCCGGACTGGGATTCACGTCCGGCGTCAACCGGCTCAAATCCAGGGCGACGAAGGCGACGCCTTTGAGTGGGCCCGCATTGTCATAAACCGGCATGCCGAAGTTGATGGACGTCTGACCCGTGATACGTCCGATCTGGTAGTCGCCCATGGCGAAGGAACGTGTCGCCAGCGCCTGGGTGAAATACGTGCGGTCGCCAAAATAAGCGGCAGGCTCTGCCTTCCTGGCGTCACAAATCAGCTTGCCGTCGACGTCAAGGAAACCAACATTGCTGTAGTACCGGTAGCTGCTGCGGATGTTCGCGAGGAACTCGATGCACAGTGCATTGAGACCGCCCCCCTTGAGCGAGGGTCCGCTGGTGATGGCGTTAAGCAGTTGCCGCGCCCCCTCGACACTGCGCTCCGCGCCCAGTGCAGACAGCCTGGAGACGGTCAGCAGGTTTTCGCCGGCCTGCGCCACGCTTTCGCGCTGTTTGCTGACAGACGAAGCAATCACCAGGCCGGCCACCGGCAACATGGCGACCGCCAACAGCAGCAGCCGGCACTGCAGACCGCTGGTCGCAAAAAAGGAAGATTTTTGGGGCGGCATCAGTGTCCTTGAACTGCCGCCTGTTAAGGAACTTGAACATGCCTACGCATGCCGCGTCCACAGCGGAATATCTAGCAGGAAGTTCTACAAGTATGCATGTGGCAGCCAGTTTCGAGCGCAGGGAAAACCTTAGCATTACCCTCGGAGTTGAAAGCTAGAGACGCCACACAAAGTCAAGCCGCGTGATGTGACCACGCGCCACATCTGCCTCGGCGTGATTCCGTTTGTGGCGCTGCAGATCCTGGGCATCGTGCTGGTGTTTTTCTTCCCGGCGATTGCGACCTGGCTGCCCAAGGCGATTGGCTGGTGAGGAGGCGGGCAAAACAGCAGCAGGCCAAGGGCGCTATTAAAAACATAGCTGCCCACGCTCACCAGGCAAGGTCTGACGGCCTGTTTTTCGCCCCAGCTCAGCGCGCCTGCGCGCCGAACTGGCGCGCCAGGTGAACCTGGTGCAGCGTGATCTTGCGCACCTCGGCCTGGCTGGTCTGGATGTGCGATCGCAGCAGCAGTGCCGCCTGGTCGCCGCGCTTGCGCTGGATCGCCTTCAGGATCTTGGCGTGTTCCTCGTAGGTGGCGTCGATGCGTGGCTGCTTGGTGAAGTCGAGCCGGCGGATCACGCGGATACGCTCGGTCACGTCGCGGTGCACGCGCGCCATCTCGGCATTGCCCGCCGCCGCCACCAGCGCGCAGTGAAAGGCCTCGTCCCACTGCGCCACCTGCACGGTGTCGCTGCTGCGCTGGTCCGGGCTGACCAGCCAGATCGCAGCCAGCGCCTCGAGCAGGCTGTTGTCCACCTTGAGCGCGTCGTCACACAGGCGATGAGCGGCCGTGGTTTCCAGCACCATGCGCAGGTCGTACAGCTCCTCGAACTGGTTGAAGTCGAAGGGCAGGACGCGCCAGCCGCTGCGAAACAGCACCTCGACAAAACCCTCCTGCTGCAGCTTGAACAAGGCCTGGCGCACCGGCGTGCGCGAGACGCCCAGGCGTTCACTGATTTCGGTCTCGGTGAAACGGTCGCCCGGCACCAGCTTGAACTCTGACACGTTGCGCTTGAGCTCTTCGTACACCTCGTCGGCACGCGAGCGGTGGACAGGCGCGCCGGCAAGGCTGGCGGAATGGCGGGCGGCAGTGTGCATGGGGAAACTCTAGCAGTGTTGGGCTTGTACCGGCAGGGTCGCCAGCGCCGGCAGCAACTGGGCGCTGGTCGCGGTCCAGCCGACGATGGCGCCCTGGGCACGCATCATGGCGACGGCCGCGGCCTTGAAGGCGGGAAAATAACTCTCGGTGCAATCCTCCAGCAGCAGGGCCTCATAACCGCGGTCGTTGGCTTCCCGCATGGAGGTCTGCACGCAGACCTCGGTGGTCACGCCCATGAACAGCAGGTGCGTGATGCCAGCCTGCTGCAGGCGCTCGTGCAGGCCGGTGGCGTAGAAGGCCCCCTTGCCGGGTTTGTCGATCACGATCTCGCCAGGCAGAGGCGCCAGCGCGGGAATGATCTGGTTGCCGGGCTCGCCGGCGATCAGGATGCGGCCCATCGCCCCCCTGTCGCCGATACGCAGCGCCGGGTTGCCGCGGCTGCGCTTGGCGGGCGGGCAATCCGACAGGTCGGCCTTGTGCGCCTCGCGGGTGTGCACCACCCGTCCACCGGCGCGGCGCCAGGCGCCCAGCACGGCCTGGCAGGCCGGCACGATGGCCTGCAGCAGCGAGACATCGTTGCCCAGCGTCTGGCCAAAGCCGCCGGGCTCGATGAAGTCGCGCTGCATGTCGATGATGACAAGTGCAGTTGACTTCAGCTCGAAGTGATAGGGGAAGGGTTGGGCTTGGGTTAGTTGCATGATGAATTCGGTGTGGTTTTCATGCGGGCTCAGCCACAGCGTCCACCAGAGCTTTCGCCAGTGCAGACGCTTCAGGTGCTTCGGTCAAGCCGGGTCTCGCCCCGGCGGGCGAGGCACTTTTCTTTGCGTCGCCAAAGAAAAGTACCCAAAAGAAAGGCGACCCGATGGTCCGGGACCTTCCGCTTCGCTCCAGGCAACCTGCGGTGCTCACCGAAAACGGGGTCGAGCTCGACTCGCTTCGCTCAGAATCGCTCGCCCTGATCCGTTTTCGGCTGCGCTCCTCGGCCCAGCCCGACGGGTGGGGCGCAAAAATGCAAAAACCAATACGGGGAGGCGACAACGCGCAAAGCGCGTTCTCGCCGGAGTTCGATCCCGAATCCGTTCCCGCTCCCGTCTCCACCACCCTTCTGTATGCGCCGAGGAGCGGAGGTCCAGACGGATCAGGGCGAGCGATTGTCTGAGCCGAAGGCGAGTTCGAGCTCGACCCCGGCTGGACCGAGCACCGCAGGTTGCCCGCAGCGAAGCGGAGGGTCGGAGACAGCAGGGTCGCCTTTCTTTGGCTTACTTTTCTTTGGCGAGACAAAGAAAAGTGAGTTGCCGCCGGGCAACCCCCGGCCAACGGGATTGGGCGAACCAAACCCCTGAATGAAAACACGGCTTCGACAAGCTCAGCCCGAACGGTGATGGGCCTCGGGAGCAAGCCCGGCCTCAAGCAAGAAGCCACGACGCAATTCATGCCACGCTCTCTGCCAAGGGAGCGTGATGCCCCCCACCCATATGTGCGCCCAGCACCTGGCGCTCGGCGTCTGCGGCGGAGGTTTCAAAAACGATGCGCCCTTCGCTCATCACCACGATGCGGTCCGCCAGTTCGAGCAGTTCGTCCAGGTCCTCGCTGATCAGCAGCACCGCGCCCCCCTGGGCGCGCACGCCGCGCAGGCGGGCGTGGATTTCC
The DNA here is from genome assembly GCA_030683705.1 of Polaromonas sp. Lineage (GTDB taxonomy): Bacteria > Pseudomonadota > Gammaproteobacteria > Burkholderiales > Burkholderiaceae_C > Polaromonas. The sequence goes on from JAUXPP010000023.1 coordinate 24,339, forward strand.
TTCACCGCGGCAAAGTCCAGGCCGAATACCGGATTGGCGGCGATCAGCACATTGATCTCGCCATGGAGTTCGCGCGCCAGCACGGCACGCTGGACATTGCCGCCCGACAGGCTGCGGATAGGCGCATTTTCACCCTGGGTCTTGATGCCGTAGCCGGTGATCCATTCGCGCGCGCGGCTGCGCCAGCGGCCGAAGCGCAAGTGCCCGCCCCAACCTTCACGGGACGACAGCGGCGGCCGGTCGAAGTCGCGCAGCGCCATGTTCTCGGCCACCGACAGATCGCCCACACAGGCATTGCGCAGCGGTTCCTCGGGCAGGCTGCGCACCTTGAGGCGGTGGTTCTCTTCGCGTGTAGCGGCATACGGCTGACCCGCCACACGCACCTCGCCGCCGGCCCGGCTGCGCTGACCGACCAGCGCCCCGACGAGTTCGCGCTGGCCGTTGCCGGAAACGCCGGCGATACCGAGGATTTCGCCCGCAGCCACCTGCAGGCTCAAGGCCCGCACCGCCAGCGCACCGCGGTCACCCATCACGGAGAGCTTTTCCACCACCAGCGGCCATCCCGCATTCGCTATTGTTTTGGTAGCTGTGTACGCAGGATTGACGGGCGCCGAGGGGCTTTTTTGTTCAAGATCCGGCGCCAGGGGCCGGGCCGCAACCGCATCCCCCACCATGGCCTGTGCCAGCCGCGCCGGGTCGGTCGCCGCCACCGGCGTGGTGTGCACGGCCTTGCCGCGGCGCAACACTGTCACGTCGTCGGCATAGGCCATGACCTCGCGGAACTTGTGGGTGATGATCAGCACCGTGCAGTGCCCGGCGCGCGCAAAGTCGCGCACATGGCCCAGCACCTCGTCGGCTTCCTGGGGGGTGAGCACCGAGGTCGGTTCATCGAGGATCAGCAGGCGCGGCCTGAGGTAGAGCTGCTTGAGCAACTCCAGCTTCTGCTTTTCACCCGCAGCCATGTCCTGCGGCCGCGCATCGAGGGCCAGCCGGAACGGCGTGGTGTGCAAAAAGGCTTCGAGTTCGGCGCGCTTGTGCTTCCAGGCGATGACCGCGGGCGTTTTGCCGCTGGCCAGCAACAGGTTCTCGGCCACCGTCATGCCGGGCGCCAGCGTGAAATGCTGGTAGACCATGCCGATGCCCAGTGCCCGCGCCACCACCGGGTTGGCTATCGCCTGCTCGCGGCCGTCGATCAGGATGCTGCCTTCCGAGGGCCGCTGGAACCCCGCCACACACTTGACCAGCGTGCTTTTGCCGGCGCCGTTTTCGCCGAGCAGCGCATGCACCGTGCCCGGCGCCACCTTCAGGCTGACGCTGTCGAGCGCGGTGAAGCTGCCGAAACGCATGCTCATGCGGTAGGTGTCCAGCGCCAGCGCGCCGGTGGCCGGCGGCAGGCTGCCGATGGCTGCGGCCGTGCTCATGGCTGTGCCAGGGCGTCCATCAGCGCCGCCGATGTGGCATGGGCGCCGAACACCCCGCCCTGCATGGTGATCATCTTGAGCGCCGCTTCATGGTTGCCGCGGTCGGTCGCCGCCGTGCAGTCGGACAGCAGCAGGCATTCGAAGCCGCGGTCATTGGCGTCACGCATGGTGGTGTGTACGCAGACGTCAGTGGTGATGCCGGTCAGGATCAGGTTGGCGATGCCGCGCGTGCGCAGCACCATCTCGAGGTCGGTGGCGTAAAACGATCCCTTGCCGGGCTTGTCGATAACCACCTCGCCGGGCAGCGGCGCCAGTTCGGGAATGATGTCCCAGCCCGGCTCGCCGCGAACCAGGATACGTCCGCAGGGGCCGTCGTCGCCTATGCCCACGCCGTCGGTGCCAATCTGGCGCGAGCGCCAGCGTTTGTTGGCCGGCAGGTCCGACAGGTCGGGCCGGTGGCCTTCACGCGTGTGGATGATGGCGTAGCCCGCGGCGCGCATGGCGGCCATCAGGGTCTTCAAGGGCGCAATCGGCGCACGTGTCAGCGAAATGTCGTAGCCCATCTTGTCGACGTAGCCGCCCTCGCCGCAGAAATCGATTTGCATGTCGATCACGACCAGCGCGGTGTTGCCGGGATGCAGCTCACCGTTCCAGGGCCAGGCATAGGGGTTGGCGTTGACGAAGCGTGGCATGGCGACATTTTCCTTTTCAGGCCTTGTAGCTGCGCGTCGGCGCGTCGAAGCCGCAGGAGGTCCCGTCGGTCACCTCCACCGTCCAGGGCAGCTGGTAGGTGCCGGCCGCCATGTCGCGCATGTAGGTGTAGGGGCAGTCCTGGGCGCCGCCCTTCACTGCCACGTAACCGCGGTGGTAGAGCTGGTAGATGTTGTTTTCCACGCCCCAGCCGGTGCGCGCTTCGCGCACCAGGTCGGGCCGCACTTCGCAGGTGATGATTTCATCGGGCCGGCCGCCGCCTTCGACCAGCACCGTGCCATCGAAGTTGCAGAACATGCCCTCGCCCATGGAATCGAAGGTGCCGTCGCTGCCGCACATGCAGACGTTGGCGGTGACGGCCAGGTTGCAGAAGGCGTTGGCCTGGTTGGTGATTTTCCAGCTGTGACGAATCGGTGCGGTGTAACCCGCCGTCCGGATGATGATTTCGGCGCCCTTGTAGGCGGCTTCGCGCGCCATCTCGGGGAACATGCCGTCGTGGCAGATGATGAGCGCCAGCTTGCTGCCGTTCGGGCCATCGCAGACGGGAATGCCCAGGTTGCCCGGTTCCCAAGGCTCGACCGGCACCCAGGGGTGCAGCTTGCGGTAATACAGCTTGATGGCACCGGTGTCGTCGATGATCAGGCCGCTGTTGTAGGGGTTGCCGTCGGCATTGGCCTCCATGATGGAGAAACATCCCCAGATGTGGTTGTCGATGCAGGCCTGCTTGAAGGCGGCGACCTCGGGGCCATCGAGCGACACCATCAGTTCAGATGCGATCGACATCGACAGGCCGTGCAGCGAATATTCCGGAAACACCACCAGGTCCATGGTGGACTGGTTGCGGCTGGCCTTGGCCACCATGGCGCAGATGCGCTGCGTCTGAGCTGCCAGTTGCGCGGGTGTCTCGACCACGGGCAGCTGTAGCTGCACCAGGCCCAAAACCACGCCATGTCTTGATTTGTTGAGTCCGCCGAGGCCGGTTGTCATGTCAGTTCTCCTTTGCGACGCGTCACTAACGAAAGATGCAAGCACGCGGCTGGTCCAGGGGCCACCGCGGAACCGGCTTTGCCGGGCCGCTGGTGGCGCCCCATTGAGGGGCTGAGGGCCGCGGCTCCAGGCCTGCCTGCGCAGGAGTGGACGTGCCCGAAGGGCAGCCAGCTCTGGTGGCCGCACGGAGAGCCGAAGGCGCTTCGGGGGTGGGTCATATTCATCGCGTTGAGGAGAGTTCGCCCGGGCTGCCGCTCACGGTGGTGCCGGGCCGGCAGGTGATGACGAGGATCAGCAGCGTCAGCACATAGGGAACGATATTGAACAGGTGGTAGCCCCAGCTGATGCCGATGGACTGCAGGGCCGGGCCGATGGCGCCGGCGCCGCCGAACAGCAGCGAGGCCCAGACACAGCGGACCGGGCTCCAGCGCGCGAAGATCACCAGTGCCACCGCGATCAGGCCCTGGCCGCTGGAAATGCCTTCGTTCCAGCTGCCCGGGTAAAACAGCGTGAGGCAGGCGCCGCCCAGGCCGGCGACCATGCCGCCGGCGGCGGTGGCGGCAATCCGGATGGCGGACACGGAATAACCGAGGGCGCGCGTGGCGTTGGCCGAATCACCCGCCATGCGCACCAGCAGGCCGGCGCGCGTATTGGCAAAGGCCCACCACAGTCCCACCGCCAGCGCCATGCCGATGGGCACCAGCGCGTTGATCTGCAGGGCCGAGCGAACCGCCGCCGAATCGCTCCAGTTGCCCAGGGCGATGGCCGGGAGTTGCGGCGCCTGCGGCTGGATCAGCGGCTTGCCAAGGTAAAACGCCAGGCCCGTGCCCAGCAGCATCAGCGCAATACCGGTGGCGATGTCATTGACGCGCGGCAGCGAACAGAGCACGCCGTGCAGGGTGGCCAGCAGCGCACCGGTGGCAGCGGCGGCCAGCACGCCGATCCAGGGCGAGCCGGACAGCCAGGATGCGCCAAAGGCCGACATGGCCGAGAGCACCAGCACGCCTTCCAGGCCCAGGTTGATGCGGCCGGATTTTTCGGTGATGCATTCACCCAGGCTGACAAACAGGAAAGGCGCACCGACGCGCAGGGCACCGCCGACAATGCCGGCAAAAAAGATCAGCAGCTGGTCGGCGCTCATGGCTTGTCCTGCGGCAGCGGAATCGGGCTCGGCTCGGACGGGCCGAAACGGTTGATGCGGGCAAAGAAGGCTTTCCAGTCCACGTCGCGCAGTGCTTCGCTGGCCAGGATCAGCACAAAGGCAATGCCCTGCAACACCAGCACCGAGGCATCGGGCAGACCGAGGCGGCGCTGCAGCAGGCTGCCGGCTGCGCCGAAGCCACCGAACAGGATCGCCACCGGGATGATGGCCACCGGGTGCTGGCGTGCGATGAAGGCCACCAGGATGCCGGCGTAGCCGTAACCGGCGATCAGCGAGGCGTTGGCGTTGGTGTGCACGGCCGCCACCTCGATGGCGCCGGCCAGCCCGGCGCAGGCGCCCCCGAGCGCGCAGGCCAGCAGTATCAGCTTCGAAGCCGGCAGGCCGACCAGTTGCGCCGCCCTGGGATTGCCGCCGACCACACGCAGCGCAAAACCCGACGCCGTCATGCGCATCCACAAGCCGGTCGCCAGGCAGGCCAGCACACCGATCACCAGCCCCCAGTGCACATCGGAGCCCGCGATGCCGCCGATGCGCAAGCCCTCGTCGAGCGAGAAAGTCGAGGGCTTGTTCAGGCTGGACGGGTCGCGCAGCGGGCCTTCGACCAGGTGCTTGAACAGGCCGATGGCGACATAGGCCAGCAGCAGGCTGCTGATGGTTTCATTGATGCCGCGGTACTGGCGCAACCAGCCCGCCAGCGCGATCCACAACCCGCCGGCCACAGCGGCGGCCAGGCAGACCATCACCGTGCCGGCCGTATTGGCCGGCAAGGGCAGGCCCTGCGCCAGGCCGGCGCAGGCCAGGCCGCCCAGCACCACCGCACCCTCGCCACCGATCACGGTCAGGCCGGCGCGCGCCGGGATGGCCACACACAGGGCCGTCAGCATCAGCGGCGCAGCGCGCTGCAGGGTGTTCTGCCAGGAGTACCAGTCGCCGAACGCGCCCTTGAACAGCAGCAGCCAGACTTCCAGCGGGTTCACGCCGGCGAACCAGACAAACACGCCGAACAGGCCCAGCGCCGCGATGATGGCGCCGACCGGCAGCAGGAAGTTGGCGAGGGAGTGGCGCATCAGAATGGTGTCAACGACCGACGCTCACGTCAGGGCCACCGCGGAACCGGCTTTGCCGGGCCGCTGGTGTGCCTTGCAGGCCGCATCAGCGTCAGAGCCGCTGACTCTTCGTACCGTCCAAGCCTGCTCAGGCAAGCTTGGAGCCGCGGTACTCAGCCCCCATGAGAGGGAGGCGCCGCAGGCGCCTCGGGGGTGTTCGTCAAACACTGCCAATCACCCCTTCGACCAGGTAGTTCATTTTTTCCAGTTCCAGGTCGGTCTGCTTGAAGACCTTGCCGGCCGGGACGATGGTGCCGCCCTTGTTGTCCTTGAGCGGGCCCTTGAAGATGTCGAAGCTGCCGGCCACCATCTGCGCCTTGATACTGTCGGCCTGCTTTTTGGCCGCATCGGTCACCGTCGGGCCGTAGGCCGACATTTTCACGTAACCGTCCTTCAGGCCGCCGCGGATGAAGTTGGGATGCGGCTTGCCGCTGCGCACGGCTTCGACAAAGGTGGTGTAGGCGGTGAGCCAGTTCCACTCGGCGCCGGTCAGGTAGGCCTGGGGCGCGAGCTTGGCCTGGCTGGCGTGGTAGCCGCAGACCATTTTGCCGCGTTTGGCTGCGGTCTCGACGATGACCTTCGGGCCATCCACATGCATGGTGAAAACGTCCACGCCCTGGTCAGCCAGGCTGTTGGTGGCCTCGGCTTCCTTGACCGGCATGGACCAGTCGCCGGTGAAGATCACGCTGGTCGTGATGCCCGGTTTGACCGAACGCGCGCCCATGGTGAAGGCGTTGATGTTGCGCAGCACCTGCGGGATCGGCTTGGCCGCAATGAAGCCGATCTTGTTGCTTTTTGTCATGTGGCCGGCAACCACGCCGTTGAGGTACTGGCACTCCTCGATGTAGCCGAAGAAACTGGCGGCATTTTTCGGGTGTTTGCCTTCGGTCCAGAGTCCGCCGCAATGGGCAAAACGCACATTCGCGAACTTGGGCGCCACCGCCAGCACATGCGGGTCGAAATAGCCGAAAGAGGTGGGGAACACCAGCGACGCGCCGTCCTGCGCAATCATGCCGGTCATGCTCTTCTGCACGGCCGCGGTCTCGGGCACGTTTTCTTCCTCGACCACCTTCACGCCGGGCATCTTCTTGAGTTCGGCGGCAGCCTGTGCATGCGCCTGGTTGTAGCCGTAATCGTCGCGCGGGCCGACGTAGATCACGCCCACGGTCAGGGGTTTTTGCGCAAAGGCCATCGGGCTGGCGGCTGCGGCGCCGAGCGCGGCCAGGGTCTTGATCGAATCGCGGCGGTTGATGAAGTTGCTCATGGTGACTCCTTGGGTGGGGGTGGCAGGTGGGAAAGCGATGGCAGGGGTAAGGGCTATTCGGCGCGCGCGCCGGTGGCTTTGGCGATGACGGCCCAGCGCTGCGAGTCGCCCTGAACCATGGCTGCCAGCGGCCTGGCCGGCAGGTAGCGGATCTCGGCGCCGCGCTGCCACATCTGGCCACGCAGGCGTGCATCGGCGGTCACGGCCTCGACGTCGGCCTCGATCTTCCGCACGATGGCTTCCGGTGTACCGGCCGGCAAAAACAGGCCGTACCACTGGTCGGCGGCAAAGCCGGGATAACCCATGCTCGCGACGGTTGCAATGCCCGGCAGGCGCGAGGTCGGCACCGCGCCGGTGACCGCGAGCACACGCAGCTTGCCGCCTTCGATCAGCGGCAATGCCGAGACGATGATGTCGATCATCACCTGCGTGCGTCCGGCGATCAGGTCCGGCAGCGCCTGCGCGCTGCCCCGGTAGGGCACGTGGGTCATCTGGATTTTGGCCTGCGACAAAAACCATTCGGTGGTCAGGTGCGGCAACGAGCCGCTGCCGTTGGAGGCGTAACTCAGCTTGCCCGGGTTGGCCCGCGCAAAGGCCACCAGCTCGGCAAAGCTCCGGAAGGGCGAATCGACCGGTACCACCACCACCAGCGGTGAGGTGGCGAAGCCGGCCACCGGCAGCAGGTCGACTGCGGGGTTGTAGCCCAGCTTGGGGTAAATGTGGGGCGCGATGGTCACGCCTGCGGGAATGCCCATCACCAGCGTGTAGCCGTCGGGCGGGCTTTTGGCGCCGAGCTCGGTGCCTATGGTCGAGCCCGCACCTGCGCGGTTCTCGAACACCACCGGCTGGCGCCAGCGTTCGGCCAGTGCGGTGCCGATGGCCCGGGCCGCATAGTCGGTGGCACCGCCGGCCGGAAACGGGATGACCAGCTTCACCGGCCTGGACGGATAAGCCGCCTGCGCACTGGCAAGGCCGGACTGCGCAAGCAGTGCAGCGGTAACGGCGGCAGTGAGCAAGCGGCGACGGGGGAACTGGGAGGTGTGCATGGAGGAAGCTGTGGGTTGTGATCGGAACGGTCGGGTTAGGCGAGAAGACTCACGTGCGCCGCGACCACACGCCAGCCCTCGGGCGTGCGCATCCAGGTCTGGCTCTGTCGGCCGGTTCTGGCGCTGCCGGCGCGCTGGAACTCGACGTTGGCGGTCGCCATGTCGGTGCCATAGGTCGTGATCACGGTTTTCAGCAGGCTGCGCTCCAGCCCCTGCGCCGGCCGTCCGGCGCGGAAATCCTGGATGGCGGCGTAGCCGTAGAGGTTTTCCGTTGCGCCATAACGCAGGGTGTGCGGGCTGTTCCAGAACAGCTCATCCAGCACCTCGACCTTGTTGTGGACCAGCGCATCCTCATAACGCGCAAAAGCGGCCGTGACTTCGGCCAGGACCTCGGGAAGATTGATGGCAAGGAGGGGATTCATGGTTTCACAGGGTGACGGGTTGAACGTGGGCGACGCCGGCGCCGGCCAGCACCTGGGCAGCGCGAAAGGCCAGGTCCTCGCGCCACGGCGCGGCGATGATCTGCACACCCAGCGGCATGGCGCTGGCCGCTGGCCACATCGGCGCGGTCAGCACCGGGCACCCTGCAAAGGAAATGGGTTGGGTCAGCAGGCCCATGGCGGCGCGGCAGGGCTGGCGCACGCCGTTGATGTCCAGCCACTCGGTGCCAATCGTTGTGGCGCTGACCGGTGTAGCCGGTGTGAGCAGCACGTCCCAGTCCTGGAACAGGGCATTGACCTTGTCGCGGTAGACGCGGCGAAAGCGCTGCGCGCGCAAATACCAGTCCACTGGCTGCAGCGCACCGGCGATGAAACGGTCCACCGACAGCGGCTCGAAGTCGTCAGCGCGCGTGCGCAGGTCGCCCAGGTGCAGGCTGCCGCCTTCGCTGGCGGTGATGATGAAGGCTGCCGCGCGCGCCAGCGCCGCATCCGGCCAGGTGACTTCTGCCTGCGCGCCCAGGGTACTGGCCGCCCGTGCCACCACCTCGCGAGCCTCCGGCGCGGCGTTGTCGTGAAAGTAGCCGCCGAGCACACCGATGCGCAGGCCGCCTGTCCCTTTGCCCAGCGCCGGCGACACCGGCTGCACGCGCAGCGCGTGGCTGCCGGGATCCAGCGGGTCGGGCTGCTGCAGGGCGTCATAGGCCAGCGCCAGCCCGGGCAGGCTGCTGGCCATCGGCCCGAGGTGGTCAATGCTGTGTACAAAAGGATAGGTGCCACGGCGCGACAAGCGGCCGAAGGTCGGCTTGAGGCCCCAGACGCCACACAGCGAGGACGGCACGCGGATGGAGCCATTGGTGTCCGAGCCCAGCGTGACCGGCACCTGGCCGGCCGCCACCGCCGCGCCGGAGCCGCCTGATGACCCTCCGGCGATACGCGTCAGGTCGTGCGGGTTGTGGCAGGGTCCGTAATGCGTGTTCTCGGTGGTAAAGCCATAGGCGTATTCGTCCATGTTGAGCGCTCCCACCAGCACCGCACCGGCGGCCTTCATTCGTGTGACCAGCACCGCGTCGGACGGCGCCACCGGCAGGCCCTGGTTGACTCTGGAGCCGGCCAGGGTGGTCAGCCCTTCGATGTCAAACAGGTTTTTCACCGCGTAGGGCACGCCGGCCAGCGGTCCCAGGGGCTCGCCGCGGACACGCTGCGCGTCCACGGCATCTGCCTCGGCGCGGGCGCGGTCCCCGGTGGTTTCGGTGAACGCGTTGACCCTGTCGTCAGTGGCCGCTATGCGCGCCAGGCTGGCGTCCACCACTTCACGTGCGCTCACCTCCCCCGCTGCCACCGCAGCGGCCATGGCGACCGCATCAAACGCTATATTTTTCATAGCTGCTCACGCCCGTCATCCGCGGGCGGGAAGGGTGCCGGGCTGTAGATTTCGGCAGGTTCGTCGTGCGGCACCAGCGGCGTGCTACCCAGCAGCGCGGCCATGGCGGCGGTGCGCTGCAGGTGGGCGGTCACACGCGCTGCGCGTGCCGGCGGCAGCGGCAGCTCCAGCATGGCGGCCGTGCTGCCGACATAGGCCGCAATTTTTGCGTCGTCCATCGTTTCTCCAGATGCTCAGCGGCGCACTTCGCGCTGAAAAATTTCCAGGCTCAGCTTCTTGGTGCTGATGAAACCCGGCTCGGACAGCGTCTCCACCGTGCGCGGCCGGCCATCGGTGTAGGGCAGGATCTCCGCCACGCGGGTCGGCCGCTTGGTCAGCAGCAGCACCTGGTCAGCCAGGTACACGGCCTCTTCCAGGTCGTGCGAGACCAGCAGCATGGTGGTGCCGGTCTGCATGAAGACTTCCTGAAGTTTTTCGCGGATGAACAGCGTCATCTCGAAATCCAGCGCCGAGAACGGTTCGTCCAGGAACAGCACCTCCGGGTTGTTGGCCAACGCCCGCATGATGGAAGCGGTCTGCTGCTGGCCGCCGGAAAGCTCGTAGGGATAACGGTTGAGGTCGAACTTGACGTCGAAGGACGCGACCAGCTCGGCCATGCGCCTGTCCACCTCGGCCTTGGACCGGCCTTCGAGCTTGAGCGGGTAGGCGATGTTGTCGATGGTGCGCATCCACGGAAACATCGCTTCGCGGTAGTTCTGGAAAACGTAGCCGATCTTGGTGTCTTTCAGCGACTTGCCGTCGAACAGGATCTCGCCGGCATCGATGGGCACCAGCCCGGCGATCATGTTGATCAGCGTCGACTTGCCGCAGCCGTTGGGGCCGAACACCGAGACGATCTTGTGTTTCGGGATGTCGAGGTTGAAGTCTTCATACAGCGGCCAGCCGGCGAAATACTTGGTCAGCCCGCGGATGGTGATGTGCGTTCCGGCCGGCCCCGGCTGGAACTCGCGCACCGGCACGTCGGCAAACACCGGCGCGTTGATTACAGCGGACATGAGGCACTCCGATAAATTTCATGTTGAGGAACTGGCCGCGAACACGTCTCCTTCAAGCAGGGGCCGCGAGTCCGGCTGCGCCGGCCTGCAAGCTGCAGCGCAGTACACGAAGTGAACGAACGTAGGGGCCACATCACCTGCCACTCCAGTGCACGATGCGCCGCTCCAGCAGCAGGAAGAAAATGTTGAGCGCGTAACCCAGCGCACCCGCGGCCAGGATGGACGCGTACATGTCCTTCACGTTCATCACCTGCTGCGAGTTGATGATGCGGTTGCCCAGGCCGGTGTCGGCGCCGATGAACATTTCGGCAACGATCACGATCACCAGCGCCATCGACACCGCCGAACGCAGGCCGACAAAACTCGGCTGCAGGCTTTCCCAGACCAGCACATCCTTGAACACCTGCCAGCGCGTGGCGCCCATCACTTTGGCCGCCATCACGCGTTGCTTGCGCGCATTGATCACGCCGTAGGCGCTGTTGAACACCACGATCAGCAGCGCACCAAAAGCGGCAATCGCCACCTTGTTGATATCCGACACACCGAAGATCATCAGGAACAGCGGGATCAGCGCCGACGACGGCGTGGAGCGGAAGAAGTCGATCAGGAACTCGACGCTGCGGTAGGCCTTCTCGTTGCTGCCCAGCAGCACGCCGAGCGGCATGCCGACAGCGGCAGCAATCAAAAAGGCCTGCACGGTGCGCCACACGGTGACCGCAAAATCCTTGAGCAACGGCCCCCCAGCCAGACCGCTGAGCAGCGCGCCCAGCGCATCCATCGGGGGCGGCAGCAGGATGGGCTTGATGAAGCCCAGCCGCACCACCAGGTCCCAGACGATAAAAAGCACCACCGGGCCAATGAAGGGCAGGGCGCGGTCCAGCGCCGGCGTGCGCTGCACTACCGTCGCCGGAGCGCCGGCCGGGGGAGCCCAGGGCTTGGCAGAGGCCACCGGCGCCGCCGTCACGGAGGAGCTGCTGTCCATCATGTCGCCGCCGGGCCGCCGCAAGGCGGCATGCGCCCCCTCGGGGGGCAGAGAAGCCGCGAAGCGGCAAACGTGGGGGCGGTCATTTTTCAGCCCTTGTAGAGCATCGAGTCCACCAGAAGGCGCGAGCTGAAGATGCCTTTTTCGGAGAACAGGTCGAAGAACTTCTGGAAATGCGCGACGTCCGCCGGCTTGAATTCGTTGTACATCATGTAGGCCGCCAGCGGCACTTCGGCAGTCAGCGCGCCCTCGATCGGGGTGTAGCCCTTGAGGTATTGACGCGCCTCGACCGGTTTGCTGCGCACGTAGGCCACACCCTTGGCGTAGGCGGCGACGAATTTTTTGGCCGCGTCGGGGTTCTTCTTGATGAAGTCCGACGACAGCGAGGCCGAACCGCCGAACCACGGAGCCATCGGGTCGCCCAGCACGTAACGCGCAATCACGCCGGCTTCGAGCACGCGCGTGGTGCCATTCATGCGGCCTATGGTGCCGGTCGGCTCCAGCGTGTAGGCGCCGTCGATCTGGCCGGCGGCAAGCGCGGCCACATGCTGGCCGATCGGCAACTCGACCACGGTCGCGCCAACGGCGCCGCCGCGCTCCAGCACGGTCTTGGCCAGGGTCACGTTCTGGATGCCCGGGCCGGAGCCGATCCGTTTGCCCTTCAGGTCGGCCATCACCTTGGCGGGACTGGCCACCGGCACGATGACTTCGTCGAGCACATTCTTCACATTGCTCGGGTTGGAGCAGAAAATCTTGAAGGTACCGGGCTGGGCCAGCTCGCCAATGGCGATGTTGGCCGAGCCGGTACCGTTGGCGGTGCCGTCGGAACGTCCGGACAGCACGGCTTCCATCACCTGCTGGGCGCCGGCGAATTTGAGCGGTTCCACGTCCAGGCCGGCCTCCTTGAAGTAGCCCAGCTCGATCGCCGCGTAAAACGGCAGCCCGGCGGCGATCGGCCAGTAACCGATGCGGACCTTGGGGGCAGCCTGGGCGCGCACGATGGCGGGCATGCCCAGCACACCGAGCATGGCCGCACCGGTGACCAGCGCCTTTCTGCGGGTTGCCGTTGCGGGGGAGGATGTGCCGGGATTTTTCATGGAAGCTCCTTGGATGAAAAGTGGTTGGGAAGTGATGGGAAGCAGACGTCAGGTCGCCTGGTGTTTCAACGACTGGAGGTAGGCACGCCAGCCCCCAAGATGCGAGATGTCCAGCGCGCCGTCCTGCAGGGCCTGGGCTTCGCAGACGAAGCCCTGCACGCAGCTGCCGTCGCTGAGTTCCAGCGTGCCTATGCCCAGCGGCGCAGGAATCAGCGCGACAAACGAGCCGTATTCAGCCACCGGCATGTCCCAGATTTCCAGGGCGATACGCGAACCCTGGTTGTCCGCCACACGCAGCAGCCCGGGCTTGGGCGGCGTGGTGCCGGGCAGCGCGTACAGGCGGTAATGCGCTGCGGTCTCCGCGCTGCGGACCAGGGTGGCGCCGCGTTCGGTCAGCTGGCCGTTGAGCGGCATGCCCGACAGATGCGCGCCGACCACGGCCACACGCACCGTCCTGTTCGCCTGCAGGCCTCCGACCGGCACCATGGCGGGCAGCGGCTCGCCGGTCACGCCCTGGGTCAGGCCGCCAAGGTGGTGGTAACGCTGGCCCAGTTCGGCCAGTTGCCAGTCGCTGCCGCAAGGCGCGATCAGGGTGATGCCAAACGGCAGGCCATCCGGGCGGATCGCACTCGGCACCGACAGCGCCGCATAGTCGAGCAAATTCACGAAGTTGGTGTAGGCACCGAGATTGCGGTTCAGCGCCACCGGGTCCTGCTGCATCTGCGCAATCGTGTAATGCGTGGGCGCGGTCGGCACCAGCAGGAGGTCGATATTGGCCCCCACGCTTGCCACTGCGTGTGGATCCGGGTACTCGCTGCCCCTTTCATGCGTGCAGGGGGCTGGCCTTGCTTGGGGCGGCCCTTCGCTGCGGCCTTCCGCAGAACAAGCCCACATGGCATCGGCCTGCTGGCCCAGCAGCCGGACGCGGGTCTGGGCTTCATACAGGTCGGCGGCGCTGTAGTTGCGGCCGGCGGCGATGATGCTGCGCACCGGCTCGACAAGCTCGCCTTCGTGGGTGTCGAAAAATGGGCGGATGGCGGTGTAGCGCTCGGCGACCAGCGCGCTTTCATACAGCAGCGAAGCCACTTCCGCGAGCGGGGCGAAGTCAACGGTGACCGCGGTTCCACCCATGGACTGCAGCCGGGCGATCGCTTCCGTGAACGCCGCTTCGGCCTGGGCGTCACCGAAAAACTCGAGCACCGAAGGCACACCGAAACGGAAAGCCGGCGGGAAGGCCTGGCGGGCCATCACCAGCTTGCGCGAATACGCATCCAGCGGGTCGTGACCCATCGCGTTTTCCAGCACACGCACGGCGGTGGCGACAGTGCGCGCAAAAATGGACACACAGTCCACGCTCTGCGCAGCCGGTACCACGCCACGGGTGCTGATCAGGCCACGCGAGGGCTTCAGGCCGACGATGTTGTTCAGGCCGGCCGGCACGCGGCCGGAACCGGCGGTGTCGGTGCCCAGCGCAAAGTCGGCCTGGCCGGTCGCCACCACATAGGCCGAGCCCGAACTGGAACCACCGCAGACATACAGGGGGTTGACCGCATTGGGCACGGCACCAAACGGCGAACGGGTGCCGTTGAGGCCGCAGGCAAACTGGTCAAGGTTGGTTTTGCCGGCCAGCTGTGCACCAGCATCGAGCAGTTTTTGCACAACCACGGCACTGGCCGCCGGCGTGTAGGCAAACGCCGGACAGGCCGCCGTGGTCGGCAGGCCTGCGGCGTCGATGTTGTCCTTGACGGCAAAACGCAGTCCGGCAAGTGGTCCCGTGGCCGCCGCGGCGCAAGCCGAGCGCACAGGCTGCGCCGGCTTGTGGATCCAGGCCTCGCCCGCCCAGGCCGGGATGTGGTCTGCGCCAACAGGGGTCATGAGAACTTGCACCAATTTAAAGCATCCATACTTGTGTACAAGATGAGATGCAAGGGGCGTGCCAACCCAGTCCGGGCGGCTGGAGACGGCTCATCTCCGGCCGGTCACGGCCAAAAGCGCTATGCAATTAATAGCTGCTTACGCTGTCTGGATATGGCTTTCTGGCAAATTTGAATAACAAAGGTACGGGGAACCGTGTCGCCGCTCTCTCGTCATCCCGGCTTGATCCGGGATCCATCTTTGGCTGCTTCTACGGTTGGTAGTTGGTGCGCGTCTGTTGGCCGGGGGTTGCCCGGCGGCAACTCACTTTCTTTTGCTTCGCCAAAAGAAAGTAAGCAAAGAAAAGGCGACCCGATGGTCTGGTCCCCTTCGCTTGCGCTCCGGGGCAACCTGCGGTGCTCGCCGAAAACGGGGCCGGGCTCGAACTCGCTGCGCTCAGACAATCGCCCGTCCTGATCCGTTTTCGGCTCCGCTCCTCGGCCCAGCCCGACGGGTGAGGTTCAAAACCAATGCGGGGAAAGAATCCGGAGTGCATGAAGCGCGCAGCGCTTCATGCACGGGAAACCCAAC
>JAUXPP010000026.1 GCA_030683705.1 Polaromonas sp.
GCGAGAACATCGTGCGCCACCTCGGCATGGGCAAGGACCACTACCGGGCCGCGCGCGAGGGCACCGAGGAGATCGGGCTCGCGGTGATGGCCACGACCTTCGCGATCGTCGCCGTGTTCATTCCCGTCGCGTTCATGTCGGGGATCATCGGCCGGTTCTTCTTCCAGTTCGGCATCACGGTCGGCTTCGCGGTGCTGGTCTCGCTCTACGTCAGCTTCACGCTGGACCCGATGCTGTCCAGCATCTGGCATGACCCCAGCATTGAGGCGCATGGCAAACACCACGCACCGGTGAGCTGGTACGACAAGACCATAGGCCGGGTCACGGCCTGGTTCGAGCGCGCCACCGACTCCCTGGCCGAAACCTACCAGCGCATCCTGCGCTGGTCGCTGATCCACAAGCTGGCCACGCTGGGCCTGGCGCTGGCCATCTTTGTCACCAGCATCTTCATGGTGCCCCTGCTCGGCACGGAGTTTGTGCCCAAGGCCGACTTCTCGGAAACCTCGCTGACCTTTTACACACCTGTGGGTTCGTCCCTCGAAGCGACCGAGGCCAAGGCCGCCCAGGTGGAATCCATCGTGCGCGAGTTTCCGGAGGTGAGATACACCCTGTCCACCATCAACAGCGGCAATGCCCAGGGCAAGATGTACGCCAGCATGTATGTGCGGCTGGTGGACCGCAAAGAGCGCAGCCGCAGCGTGGACGAGCTGTCCGGCGTGCTGCGCGAGCGGCTCAAACAGGTCGCCGGCATCACCGTGACCCACGTCGGCCTGCTCGATTCTGTCGGCGGCAACAAGCAGGTGGAATTTTCACTGCAGGGCCCCGACCTCAAGGAACTGGAGCGGCTGACCCGGCTGGCGACTGAACGCATTGTTGCCATCCCCGGCCTGGTGGACCTGGACTCCAGCCTCAAGCCCGACAAGCC
Source organism: Polaromonas sp. (assembly GCA_030683705.1). Lineage (GTDB taxonomy): Bacteria > Pseudomonadota > Gammaproteobacteria > Burkholderiales > Burkholderiaceae_C > Polaromonas. The sequence goes on from JAUXPP010000026.1 coordinate 926, forward strand.
GACCATCGAAATTGACGTCAAGCGCGACGCCGCCTCGGACCTGGGTCTCAGCGTGTCGCAGATCGCCGGACCGCTGCGCACCCTGGTGGCCGGCCAGACCGTGGGCAACTGGCGCGCGCCGGATGACCAGACCTATGACGTGAATGTGCGGCTTTCGCCCGACGCCCGCAACGCACCGCAGGACCTGGAACGCCTGCCCTTCCTGAGCAGCGCCATCGGCAGCAATGCCGACGGATCGGCGCGCACCGTTCGCCTGGGCCAACTGGCCACCATCCGGGAAGCGACCGGTCCCAACCAGATCAACCGTCGCGACCTGACCCGTGAGGTCGCGGTCAACGCCAATGTCTACAACCGGTCGGCCGGCGAGGTGTCCGCCGACATCCGCACGGCGCTGGACGGCATCAGCTTCCCGCCCGGCTACCGCTACCAGTTCGGCGGCTCGACCAAAAACATGGCAGAGTCTTTCGGCTACGCCATCTCCGCCCTGGTGCTGGCCATCCTGTTCATCTACATGATCCTGGCCAGCCAGTTCAAGAGTTTCCTGCAGCCGCTGGCGCTGATGACCTCGCTGCCGCTGACCTTGATCGGTGTGGTGCTGGCCCTGCTGCTGTTCCGCTCGACACTGTCGATGTTCTCCATCATCGGCGTGGTGATGCTGATGGGCCTGGTCACCAAGAATGCCATCTTGCTGGTGGATTTCGCGATACGCATGCGTGATGAAGGCATGGAGCGCAGCGAAGCCCTGCTGATGGCGGCGCGTGTGCGCTTGCGGCCCATCCTGATGACCACGCTGGCCATGATTTTCGGCATGGTTCCGCTGGCTTTTGCGCTGACCGAAGGCTCGGAACAGCGCGCACCCATGGGCCAGGCGGTGATAGGCGGCGTGATCACTTCCTCGCTGCTGACGCTGGTGGTGGTTCCCGTCACCTATTGCTACCTGGATGACCTGGCGCAGTGGTTCAAGCGCCGCTTCAGCGCCCGCCCCGCCCTTCCCGCCGCCGCAGCGACCCCCGCTAAAATTGCCGGTTGACCCGCCCCCCTCCACCCGATATTTCACAGGCACCACCATGAACTACGAACAAGCCCGCTTCAACATGATCGAGCAGCAAATCCGCCCCTGGGAAGTGCTGGACAGCCAGGTCCTTTCGCTGCTGGCCGTGGTCAAGCGCGAGGACTTCGTGCCGCCCGCCAAACGGGCGCTGGCCTTTGCCGACATGGAAATCCCGCTGGGCTCCAAACCCGGTCAGTGCATGCTGGCGCCCAAGGTCGAGGCCCGCATCCTGCAGGACCTGGGCGTGCAAAAACATGAAAAGGTCCTGGAAATCGGCGCCGGCTCCGGTTACATGGCGGCCCTCCTGGCGCATCGTGCGCAGCAGGTGATCAGCCTCGAGATCGACGCCGACCTGGCACAACTGGCACGCGACAACCTGAAAAAGGCCGGCATTTACAACGCTGAAGTGCGCACCGGCGACGGCGCGGCCAGGCTCGGCCAGGCGGTTTCCGGCAACGACCCGCTGAGCGGCCCTTTCGACGTGATCGTGCTCAGCGGCTCGGTCGCCGAAGTGCCGCCGGCCCTGCTGGCCATGCTCAAGACCGGCGGAAGGCTCAGCGCCATCGTTGGCGTGGAACCCATGATGCGCGCCACCCTGGTCACCCGCGTTGGCGAGACCGCCTTCCGCACCACGCAGGCCTGGGACACAGTGGCGCCACGCCTGCTCAATTTCCGCGAGCCCTCGAAGTTCACCTTTTGATGGCCTGCAGGAAACACCGCCCATGATTGCCCAGCTCTCCCCCGCCGATTTCAGCGCCTGGCGCGACAGCCTGGATGCGGACGGGCGCGCGCCGGTGGTGCTGGATGTCCGTGAGCCCTGGGAACTACAAACCGCCTCGGTGACCGAAGACGGTTTCACCTTGCTGCGTATTCCCATGCGCGAGGTGCCGGCCCGCGTCGAAGAACTCCGGCAACAGTTCGGTACCGATCACCCGGTGGCCTGCCTGTGCCACCACGGCATGCGCAGCCTGCAGGTGGCGAACTTCCTCGCGCAAAGCGGCTTCACCGCCGTCGTCAACCTGCAAGGCGGCATTGATGCCTGGTCCCGGCAGCGAGACACCGCCGTACCGCTTTATTGAATTGCCGTCCCGTACGCCCGACCTCTTCATTTCACCAGGACACCCATGACGACGCTACTGAAAAAACCGGCCCTGCTGCCACTCGCTCTTGCCCTCGGCGCGGTGCTGGCGGCGCTGGCGCCTTCGGTTCAGGCCCAGAACCTGGTGGAGCTGTACCGCTCCGCGCGTGACTACGACGCCGCCTACCAGTCCTCGCGTTCGCTGTATGAAGCCAACCTGTACCGCGCCGAGCAGGCCAAGGCCGGCATCCTGCCCCAAGCCGGTTTGTCCATGGGGGTGTCGCGCGTCAACTATGAAAACAACAACCCGGCAGTGGACCGCAACTTCCCGCAGCAGAGCGCAACGCTGAGCGCCTCGCAGCCCCTGTACCGCCCCGGCAACTGGGCCACCTATGAGCAGGGCAAGCAGCAGGTGGAGCTGTCCAAGGCCCAGTTGGAGGCGGCCGAGCAGGATTTGATCGTGCGCACCAGCCAGCTCTATTTCGATGTGCTGGCAGCGCAGGACACGCTGGCCTTTGTGCGCGCCCAGAAGGCCGCCGTCGCCGAGCAGCTCGCTTCGGCCAAGCGCAATTTCGAGGTCGGCACCTCCACCATCACCGACTCGCGCGAAGCCCAGGCCAGGTACGACCTGGTGATTGCCCAGGAGATCGCCGCCGAGAACGACCTGCGCGTCAAGAAGATCGCGCTGGACCAGCTGGTCGGCCGGACTGATGCCCAGCCCCGGCCGCTGGTGGCCCCGGCGAGTCTGCCGCCGCTGGTGCCGGCCGACGTCAACGCCTGGGTGCAGCAGTCCGAAGCCGTGCATCCCACCATTCGCCAGGCCGAGGCCAACCTCCAGGTGGCGAAACTCGAAATCGACAAGGCCGAGGCCGGCCACAAGCCTACGGTGGACCTGACCGCCAGCTATGGGGCGCAGCGCAATCCGCAGGGCAGCGCCAGCTCACTGAACACCCTCAACTCCCGCGCCAACACGACCACGGTCGGCGTGGCGCTGAACCTGCCGCTGTTTGCCGGTTTTGCCACCCAGAACCGCATCCGCGAAACCCTGTCCCTCGAAGAAAAAGCCCGCTCCGACCTGGACGCGGCCAAACGTGGCGTTGCGCTCAGCACCCGCACCGCCTACTTCGGCGTGTTGTCGGGCCAGGGCCAGGTCAAGGCCCTGGAAGCCGCCGAGGCGTCCAGCCAGAGTGCACTGGACGCCAACAAGCTCGGCTACCAGGTCGGCGTGCGCATCAACATCGACGTGCTCAACGCCCAGAGCCAGCTGTTCCAGACCAAACGCGACCTGGCGGTGGCCCGCTACAACGTGTTGCTGGGCGGCCTGCGCCTGCGCCAGGCCAATGGAACGCTGACACCGGAAGACCTGCTGCTGATCAATACGCTGCTGGTGCAGTAAGCCGGCGTCACGCCAGCAGCCACTGCGCCACGCTGGCGTAAAGCGGTATACCGAAGAGGATGTTGAAGGGGAAAGTCAGCCCCAGTGACATGCCGAGGTACAGCGAAGGGTTGGCTTCAGGAATGGCGTGGCGGATCACGGCCGGCACGGCGATATAGGATGCGCTCGCTGCCAGCACCATCAGGAGCGCGGTGTTGCCAGCGGACAGGCCCAGGCCCACGCCCATGAGAAGCGCCAGGCCCGCATGGACAAGCGGCGCAAGCAGCGCATACCCCAACAGCCAGGCAGGCTTGCCCCGCAGGCTGCCGGCGTTGCGCGCAGCCAGCAGGCCCATGTCCAGCAGGAAAAACGCCAGCATGCCCTTGAATAAATCCCCGGCAAACGGCTGCATGGCAGCCTCGCCCCTGGCGCCGCTCAGCATGCCGATGGCCATGGCGCCGAGCAGCAGCAACTGCGTGCCGTCGGTCAGCGACTCGTGCACCAGGCGTGCAGTGGACGGACGAACTGGCACGGCCATCACGGTGGCTGACCGGTCCTGCACACGTGCCCGGTTGGCCAGCAGCACAGCCAGCACGATGGCGGGGGACTCCATCAGTGCCATCGCTGCGGCCATGTGGCCGCCGAAAGCGATGCCGTGCGTGTCAAGGTACTGCACGGCGGTGATGAAGGTCACCGCACTCACCGATCCATAGGTGGCCGCCACCGCTGCCGCGTCGTAACCGTTCAGAAAACGCCGCAGCAGCGCATAACCCATGAGGGGCACCATCACCGCCAGCAGCAGCGCACAGGCAAGCGTGACGGCCACTTCCACCGTCAGCCCTGAACGAGCCAGCGCAAAGCCCCCCTTGAGCCCGAGCGCCATCAACAGGTACAGCGACAGAAAACGCGAGATCTGCGGCGGAATCTCCAGGTTGGACTTCAGCGCGCCGGCCAGCATGCCAAACACGAAGAACAGGATGGCCGGATCGAGAAAGCCCTGCATCACACCGCTTCCCCCGGTCCCGACGCGGCACTCATGCCCTGTCGGGGGCCATCGATTCGCCCCGTGTTTTCCAGAGGGAAATCATCACGCCGCCGGCGATCAGTCCGAAGGTCACGCCGAGCGACACCACGGCCGGAATCTTGCCGATGATGCCGACCAGGAAAATCTTGCTGCCGATGAACACCAGCACCAGCGCCAGGGCGTACTTGAGGTACTTGAAACGGTGGACCATGGCGGCCAGCGCGAAGTAGAGCGCACGCAGTCCGAGGATCGCGAAAATATTGCTGGTGTAGACGATGAAGGGGTCGTCGGTGATGGCAAAAATCGCCGGGACCGAATCCACGGCAAACACCAGGTCGATCAACTCGACCATACACAGCGCCAGGAACAAAGGCGTTGCCCAGCGCACTGGCTGGCCGGTCACCGGGTCGGGCTGCCGCACAAAGAAGGCGTTGCCGCGCACATCCGGCGTGACCCGCAGGCGCCGGCGCAGGAACTTCAGGACCGGATTGGCCGCCATGTCGGGCATGTGGTCGGCCACCAGCCACATCTTGATGCCAGTCACCACGAGGAACACACCGAACACATACAGTATCCAGCTGAACTGGCTGACCAGCGCAGCACCCACGCCGATCATGATGGCGCGCAAGACGATCACCCCCATGATTCCCCAGAACAGCACCCGGTGCTGGTACTGGCGGGGGATCGCCAGATAACTGAAGATCATCGCGATCACAAACACGTTGTCCATGGACAGCGATTTTTCAATCAGAAAGCCGGTGAAATACTCGGTGCCGCTCTGGGCGCCAAGATACCACCAGACCCAGACCCCGAACAGCAAGGCCATGCTGATGTAGCCGGCCGAGAGGACCAGGCTTTCGCGAACGCCGATTTCCCGGTCGTCCTTGTGCAACACGCCCAGGTCCAGTGCCAGTAACGTGACCACGATACCGGCAAACAGCAGCCACACCCAGGCGGGCTTGCCAAGCACCGGCAGGTGCATGAATTGCATCAGAACATCCAAGATCGTCGCTCCAGAAATAGCTTGTGGGGGGTGCCGGCGACCCCGCCACCGGAAAAGCCGGGCGCAGGCAGCCAGCGCCGCCGGACAGCCGGCGGCGGATCAGTTCAGCAAAAGGGAAAAGGCCCGTGCGGCCGGGACTCAGTCGAAAATTTCGCTGAGCCAGGACTTCTGTTTGCGCGGATAGCCGCGCTGGCGGTGCCGGTAGTCGGAATCCACGAAATCGGGATGCACCTGCTGAGGCGCCTGCCGGACCTGAGGCGGCACCGACGCGGGTGACGTGGCGGACAGGGCGATCAGCTTGTCGAGTTCACCGCGGTCCAGCCAGACGCCGCGGCACTGGGGACAGTAGTCGATCTCGACACCCTGGCGTTCGGACATCAGCAGGGTCGCATCGGGGCAATGGGGACATTTCATCAAGGGTTCTCCGTAAAAATCAGGGGGACGCTGTACCTCAGCGCTGGTGCGCGATGGCCGGATGGCGGGTGCGTGCGGGCTGCAGCTTGCGCAGCAACGCCCGGACAGCGCGCGACAGCGCGCTTTGCAGGGCCGAGCCCCAGTCACGCGTGATCGACGCGACCACCACGGTTCCGGCACCCTCGGCCGTCAGTTCGACCTCGCAGCGCTTGTCGATGCCGTTGTTCGCACCCTGCACATGCGACACCCTCACCCTGGCGCGCGGTGCCAGCCAGCCGAGCGGGCGTGTGGCCTGGCGTACCCGACGCATGGCAAACCCGCGAAGCTGCTCCAGCCAAGGCTGGCGGGATTCAAAAATGACCTGCATGTGGATCTCCTTCGCTGTTGGAAGCACCAACCTTAACGCCGCACAAGCTTCTTTAAAAGCAGATAATCAAGAAAATATACTTCTAAAAAACAGAACAATGAGCAAGGACTTCAGCTACCACCACCTGTATTACTTCTGGGTTGTCGCCAAGGAGGGCGGGATGACCCGCGCGGCTGACCGCCTGGGCATGGCGGTGCAGACTGTGAGTACGCAGGTGCGCGAACTCGAGCGTTCGCTCGGCTACGCCCTGCTCAAGCCCGAGGGCCGCGGCCTGGTACTGACGGATGCCGGTACGGCGGCACTGCAGCAGGCCGAGCAGATCTTCCAGCTGGGTGAACAACTTCCCGCGCTGGTGCGCGACGCGGGCAGCGCGCCCGCCGTGCGCCTGGCGGTGGGTATCTCCGACGGGCTGCCCAAGCTCGCGGTGCGGCACCTGATGCAACCTGTCATGCGCCAGCCCCGGCTCAAGCTGGTCTGTCATGAGGACGAGTTCGAAGGCCTGCTTGGCGAACTGGCGCTGCACCGGCTCGACGTGGTCCTGGCCGACCGTCCCGCGCCGCCCAATCCCAACGTCAGGCTGTACAGCCATCCGCTCGCCGCCTCGCCGCTGGCCTGGTATGCGCCCGCCTCGCTGTACGCGGCGGCGCGCAAGGGCTTTCCGCAATCGCTGGCCAGTGTGCCGGTGCTGCTGCCCACGGCCCACGGGGCGGTGCGGATGACGATCGACCAGTGGTTCGACCGCCTGGGCATCACGCCGAATCTGGTTGGCGAATTTGAGGACAGCGCGCTGCTCAAGACCTTCGGGGCAGCCGGCATGGGTGTATTCCCGGCAGCCGAACTGGTGCAGGAGGAAATGATGACTCGTTACAAGGTGCGGCGTGTCGGGCCCTGCGAAGGCGTGGAGCAGCACTTTTATGCGATTGCCGCGCATAAAAAGCTGCTGCACCCGCTGGTGCAAAAGCTTCTGCCCGCTGCGCGTTGAGGCCTCTGGCCGGCATCGGGAAAGCCCGGGTGGCCGTCCGGCGGCGCCGCCTTACCATGCGTGACAGTGGGGGGGTAGCTCAGCTGGGAGAGCGCCGCGTTCGCAATGCGGAGGTCGGGAGTTCGATCCTCCTCCTCTCCACCAGCTAGCCCCGCTTCGCGACAGGCTGCAGCTTGATGGCTGCCGTGGGCAACTGGTAATCACGCTCGTCGAACAGGTCGATGCCGCACTGGAGCGACTCGACCCAGTCGAAAAACTGCCCGATCGCAGCGCCGGACATCGGTGCGCCGTGTTGCGGCACCAGCATGGAAATGTCCAGTTGCCTCGCCATGCGCGCCCACAGGCGCAGCACCTTGCCGGACACCATGTAACGCTTGTGAAAACCCTCCATCTTCGGGATGTGGCCGCGCAGATCGGTGACCGGCACCTGCGCGAGCTTGCCCGAGGTCAGCGACACGCCGAGGTCGCCGGTGAACAGGATGCGGCTGACCGGATCGTAGAAGTGGAAGTTGCCCTCCGAGTGCAGGAAGTGCGCGGGCAGCAGCCAGAGCTCGCTCTGGCCCAGCGGCAGCCGCCCGCCCGCGTCGGGCACGCCAATCAGGCGCTGGTCCGTCTTGCCCACCTTGGTGAAGTGCGGCACAAACCGCTCCCACACGCGCGAGATCACCAGCTTCGCTGGCGTGGACGTGAGCCAGCGGTCCAGTGAGGCGATGATGTCGGGGTCGGCATGCGAAGCGACCAGGTAGGACAGCTTTTGCGGGCTGAAGTGCTTGGACATGCCGAGGAACAACTCGTTGAAGGCCAGGTTGCCGCCGGGGTCGATGATGGCGCCGGTGCCGTTGTCGACAATGAGGAACTGGTTGGCCTGGACCGCCTGTTCGTCCTCCTCGATGAGGTCGGTGAACATCAGGCAGGCATGGTGGGCGTCGCGGTAAAGCTCGATGGGCATGAAGGATTTGTTGGGGCTGGCTGGAACAAGGCGGGACTTTAGAGGGCCCGGCGCCGGTGACGGTTGATGCAGGTCAAACGACCGCCAAAGCCCTCCTCCGGACCGTCCGCTGGCCATGGTTTTCAGGAGCAACTTCGCCTTGGGCAGCCAGGGTCACTGGCACCCTGGTATATCCACCTGAGCGCGGGAACAAGCTGCCGCCTGCGCGCAGACCCGCCGTAAAGCTCTGTAAAGCTGACCATCCCGGCCACCGATCTGGTGTCAGGCATGTCACGATAGGCATCAGGAGATGCCTGATGTATTCCCACCCGTGCACTGCCACCGCCCTTCTGGCCTGCGCCCTGCTCGCCGGCGGCCCCGCGCAGGCCGGTGACGCAGAGGCCAGCGCCGCCGCCTGGCGCGCCACCTCGCGCCTGGGTTACGGGCCCAGCGCCACCACCGCAGCAGCCGCCCAGGCCGATGCGCAGGCCTGGGCGCTGCAGCAGCTCGATGCGGCGTTTGACGCCAGCCAGCGGGCTCCGTCCATCCCGGCGGTGCTGGCGGATTTCAACCAGCCGGCCAACCAGCTTGCTGCTGGCTACCACGCGGAGCGACAGGCCCGCCGCATGGCGCGTGCCGACGACCGGGCCCCCAAGGCGGACAACTTCAGCCGGGAGATGCAGCAAAGCGCGGCTGCCTGGCGGCTGATGGCCTGCAGCGACCCGGCGCTGGAGCCGCCACTGCTGGCGCGTTTGACGGAGTTCTGGTTCAACCACCTCAATGTGTTTGCCGGCAAGGGCGCGGTGCGGCCTTTTGTCGGCCACTATGCGGTCAACGTGATCCGGGCCCACGCGCTGGGCCGCTTCGAGGACATGCTGCTGGCCAGCGCGCGCCACCCGGCCATGCTGCTTTACCTGGACCAGGCGCAAAGCAACGCGCGTGGCCTCAACGAAAACTATGCGCGCGAACTGATGGAACTGCACACCCTGGGTGTGAACGCCGGCTACAGCCAGAACGACGTGCGCGAACTGGCACGCATCCTGACCGGCTGGACCGTCGGCCTGCCGCAGGGTCAGGCCTTCCGGTTTGCCGAACGCCTGCACGACCAGGGCGACAAGCTGCTGCTGGGCCGGACCTTCACGGCAGACGGTCAGCGCGAAGGCGAGGAAGCCATCCGCATGCTGGCGCGGCATCCGGCCACCGCGCAGCGCATCGCGCAGCGCCTGGCCGAAACCTTTGTCGCCGACAGCCCGCCCCGCGCACTGACCGACCGGCTGGCCGCAAGCTTCACCCGCACGCAGGGCGACATCCGCGCGGTGATGTACACCCTGCTGGACTCGCCCGAATTCTGGCGCGCGGAAAACACCCTGTTCAAGACGCCGCTGGACTTCGCCTGCTCGGCACTGACGGCCGGCGGCGGCGTACAGGACAGGCGCGACATCCCGCTCACACTGGGCTTCCTGGCGCAGGCCGGCCAGCCCATGCACGGCTGGCAGACGCCCGACGGCTACAAGACCGATGCCGCCACCTGGCTGGCACCCGAGGCCCTGACGCGGCGCGCCGACTACGCGATGGCGCTCGGTGGCCGGATGGCCGAGCCGCTGTACCTGCAGCCGTATTTGAGCAGCGCCAGCCGCGAACGCATCGCCCGTGAGGCACCGGCCATCCGCACCGGGCTCATGCTGGCCAGCCCCGACTTCATGCGCAAATAGGGCATCAGGGACACGACATGCAATACCCGGTTTTTTCCCGCAGACAGTTCCTTGCCGGCACCGGCAGCCTGCTGGCCACCGCCCACGCCCCGCAGGCCTGGGCCCAGGCCGCCCCAGCCGGCACCGGCCCCGGCGCCGGCCGCCTGGTCGTGGTGTTTTTGCGCGGCGCGTATGACGGCCTGTCTGCGCTGGTGCCTTACACCGATAGCGACTACTACCGGCTGCGGCCCAACATCGCGATCGCGGCGCCTGACGGCAGCGCGCTGACCGCGCTCAGGCTCGACAACAGCTTTGCGCTGCACCCCGCCTTGTCACCCCTGCTGCCACTGTGGCAGCAAGGCGTGCTGGGCTTTGTGCCGGCGGCCGGCCTGCCCGCACCGAACCGCTCGCACTTCGACGCGCAGTACCAGATGGAGATTGCGCAAAGCGGCAAGACCAGCGCCGCGCCGGGCTGGCTCAACAAGCTGGCAGGTGTCAGTGGCCATGCCACCTCAGCGCTTGGCGTGGGCGAAGCCAACCCCGCCATCCTGGCAGGCGACGCAGCGGTGAAGCTGATCCCGCGCGGGCAAGCGGCGCAGCGCACCGGCGTGCTGGCCAACGAGAAAACCCGGCAGGCCCTGCTGGACCTGTACGCCGGCAACGACAAACTCGGCGAGGCCTTCCGCATTGGCGCCGGCAGCCGCATGCAGAGCGCGCAGGAACTCAGCACCGAGAAGATGGCGGCCGACAGCCGGCGCATGGCGGCGATGCCGGAAGCCGCCGCGGCAAAGGTCGATGGCGCCCTGCCCGGCACGCAGGCGCAGAACGCGCAGATGCTGGCTGCCAGCAACGGCGCGGCCGACCCGGTCGGCCTGCAACTCGACGCGCAGCACCTGGGCACGCTGATGCGCAACGACCGCCGGCTGCGCATCGGTTTTTTGTCGGCCGGCGGCTGGGACACCCACGCGAACCAGGGCCATGCCACCGGCCAGCTCGCCGGCCGGCTGGGCAACCTGGCCACCGGCATCACGCAGCTGCGCCGGGATTTTTCAGAGCCCGGTGACGTGATCGTGGTGATGAGCGAGTTCGGCCGCACCGCCGGCGAAAACGGCAGCCGCGGCACCGACCACGGCTTTGGCAACACGATGTGGCTGATCGGCAACCGCATCCAGGGCGGGCGCTGGCACGGCGAGTGGACCGGCCTGGCGCCGGGCAACCTCAACGACGGGCGCGACCTCCCCGCCCATCACGACTACCGCGCGGTGCTGGCGCAGGTGCTGCGCGGCAGTTTCGCGCTGTCCGACTCCGCGCTGGCCACCGTGCTGCCGGGTGCGGGCTGGGACACGCGGCTGGACAGCCTGCTGCGCAAGGCCTGAGACCGCAGCTCAGGCGCCGGGGCCACCCGCCGCATCGAAGACGCCGCTGAGCAACTCGGGCAGGCGCTCGCTGCCCATCCTGAATCCGCAAGCCTGCGCGTGACCCCCGCCGCCCATGCTTTCGGCCAGCGCGATGCAATTGAAGCCGCGCTGCGAACGCAAGCCGGCCTTGACCCCACCATCCTTGCCCAGCGTCCACATCAGCGCAAACGTCCCGCTCTTGCGGGACAACAGGTCGCCCAGCAGGCTGTGGAAGGCGCCGGGCGCATTCACCATCAGGCCGTTCTGTCCGTTGAAACTCAGCGGCCGGGCGTCCTCGGCCATGTCGGCCGCGAGCTTGCTGAATTTCTCGTCCATGGCCCGGCCGCGCGCCGTGAAGGCCGCCAGCTCCTCAGGGCTGAAGGAGGCGATGGCGGCCCAGCGTGCAAAGTCGAAATCTTCCATGTCCAGCGCTGCCAGGAAGCCGGCGCTCTCGGGGTACTGCCAGACCCAGATGTCGCGGTCTTCGACAAAACGCACCAGCGCGGGAAGCGGCGCGTCGGGATGAAAAAATTCCCAGGCCAGCCGCGCGCCCGACTTGTCCATGTCGAAATGCACCACGCCGCAGCGGCAGGCAAAGCCGCTGAGTTTTTCCGCCGCGCTTTGATGGTGGTCCAGCATCACCAGTTTGGCGGCACGCTGCTCGATGCCGCGCAGGATGGCGGCCGGAAAGGAAAAATCAAGGATGTACACGGCGCGGCCGCCCAGCGCCGGCAGCTGTTCGACGGCACTGATCTCGCCGTGGTCCAGCCCGCGGAATTCGGCGCGGCCGCCGTAATACAGCCAGGCGGCCAGCGCCGCGGCAAAACCATCCGGGCAGCGGCGGCCGTGCTACAGGATCAGCGGCAAGGGATCGTCTTTGTGCGGCGCCACCAGCAGCGACAGGGGAAGAATGGTTTTCATGGCGCCCATTGTCGCGCGCGCGGCCGCTGCAAAAAGCGCGTCTGCGGAACCAATCGCCGGCGCAGCGCTCCATCAGCCATCACCGGCAGGCGCCCGCCCCCGGCAACCCGGACCACCCCATGCTCAAAACCCTCAAGGACCTGTTCGACAGCTTCACCGCCCCGGCCGGGCAGCAATCGCCGCAACAGCACGGCCACGCCCTGCAACTGGCAACCGCCGTGTTGCTGGTCGAGGTCATGCGCGCCGATGCCGACATCAAGGCCGAGGAACAAAAAACCGTTTTCGCCACCCTGCGTGACAAGTTTGCGCTGGCCGATGACGAGCTGGCGCGGCTGATGGAGCTCGCCGCCGAGACCGCCCAGACGGCCTACGACTACCACCGCTTCACTTCCAGCCTCAACGACCAGTTCACACACCCGCAAAAAATCCACATCATCGAAAACATGTGGGAGGTGGCGTATGCCGACGCGCACCTGGGCGCGCATGAAAACCACCTGATCAGCAAGGTCGCCGGCCTGCTGTATGTCACGCATGGCGAGTACATCGCCGCCAAGATGCGCGCCAAGGAAGCCGCGGCTTCTGCCTGAGCCCTTATTTGGGCCGCGGCCGCTCCAGGCCCTTGTCCGGCTGCGACAGCCTGCCGGCGCGCAGTTCCTTCACGGCTTTGGCCACCGCGGCCGCCACATTGCGCACCTCGGCCTGCATCGCCTTGTCGGCATCCAGCGTCTGGTGGCTGGTCGCGTAGGGTTCGTAATACCCAACGTAACGGTCCAGCCGCGCCTGGCTGCCGGCGGCTATCAGGCCCATCCAGTCCAGCCAGTCGGACAGGCTGCGCCGCGCGCCTTCGATGCCCGCCACGTCGCCGTGCACCACCAGGCCATAGACCCGGCCGGCCAGGTGTTTCGGGTAGTCCCAGCCCTTGAGCTCGAGTGCCTTGGCCTCGGCCGCCTTCTTGCCATGGGTGGAGGTCGGGTCCGGGTTGCCGCCGTCGGCGCAAACCAGACGATCGATCATCTGCTTGAGCGGCCCCGGCGACTGGTACCAGTAAACCGGCGTCAGGATGATGACCGCGTGGGCTGCCGTCCAGCGTTCGTAGATCTCGTTCATCCAGTCGCTGGTCTGCCCCAGCGAATGATTCGGGTAACAACTGCAGGGCCAGTGGCACAGCGGCATCGCGGTGGACACGCAGCCCTTGCATGGATGAATGTTCAGGTGATAACTCGACGTGAGCAGGCTCAGGTCCAGCACGTCGGTCTCCATCTTCTCCTTCCTGAACACCTTCTGCGCCCACTCGACCATGCGGAAGGTCTTGGAGATTTCTCCGGGACAGGTACCGTCGTTGCGCGAGGAGCCGCAGATCAGCAGAACGCGGGAAGGGGTGGCTGTTTTTTTCCAGGCCGCGGCAGCCAGCTGGATGCGCTTTTTGGCCTCCAGCCATTCCACCGACAAATCGTAAGCAGGATCGGCATACCCGCGCCCGGCCTTGCGCGTGACCGGCGCCTTGCGGCCTTCCTGGTAGGCTTCCCAGGCAATCTGCTCGACCCGCGAGATCGCTGCCTCCTCGGCCCGGAAGGCCGGGTCCATGAAGGACTGCATGAATCGTTGGTGGAAGCTGTTGCGCGACAAAGGGGCGGGCGCCTGGCCCTTGCGGATATCGGTCATCCAGCCAGTGTAGGCAGGCCCCTATCCGCCAAACCGCGTTTTCGGTGCTGTCCTACGCAGTTTCCGGAAGACCAGCAACTGCCACCCACACCACGGACAAACCTCCAACCGCTATTAAATTGATAGCTGCTTACGCTCGCGGTCTATGGGCTGGGTGCCGTTTTATCGAATTTTTAAGCGCTCGATGACCCCGCACCTGTAAGAAACCGCACCCACCACCGACCTACTCCTTCATGACCCACTCTTCAAGTATCGGCAAGCGCGTCCGAACCCACCTGACAAGCTCCCGCGGGCGACTGCCGTGGCTGGCGACGCTGTGGCTCGCCGGCACGTGTTCTGCGATGGGCCTGCAGGTGGAGCCAGCACCGGCCGGGTGCGGCGTGCCAGCGCTTGTTGCTCCCGCGCCACCCGAGGCAGCCCGCGAGCGCCTGGCGCAGAGCCAGGCCGTGCGCGGACAGCGCGATATTGCCTGGGCCTGGCTGGGATCGCCCACGCAGCGTTACCCGCATGGCGCCCTGGGTTCGCCCATCCATGCGGCCAGCCTGCATGTGCTGGCGCGCACGCCTGAAGCAGGCCTGCAGGAGCGGGTCTACACCCTGCCCCTGCGCCGGGTGTTCGAAGATCGGGTGCCGCGGCTGGTCGACATGGACGGCGACGGCCGCGACGAAATCATCCTGGTGGAGGCTGACGCCTTCCAGGGCGCTGCCCTGGTGGTGTTTGGCCTGCGCGCCGAAGGTACGGGTGCGGCTGCCGGCGGGGCGACCGCCGCCCTGCAGCTGACCGAGTTGGCACGCGGACCCAGCGCAGGCTCCGCCTTTCGCTGGCTCAACCCGGTGGGCGTGGCAGACTTCGATGGTGACGGGCAACTCGACATTGCCAGCGTGGTCACGCCCCATGTCGGGGGCGTCCTGACCTTGCACCACTACCGCCCACCCCGGCTGGAGCCTTATGCCAGAGCAATGGACGTCTCCAATCACCGCATGGGCATGCTGGAGCAGCAACTCGCCGTGATTGTGGAGCAAGCGGGCCACCGACCCACCATCGTGCTGCCGGACATGCAGCTGCGCGCCTTGCATGCATTGCGCTGGGTCGCCCCAGGAAAATGGCAGGAACTCGCCGACCCACAGTCGTTACCGGCGAGAGTGGAGCGGCTGACACCTTTGGCGGGCGGCGGCTGCCTGCTGCTGGCCAATCGGTCCTGGTGGCGCGTCAGCGTGATGCCCTGAACCCACGCAAACGCTTGTACGGCCGGGCGCGGTCAAGGCCGGAGCCGACGTCAAAGCGCCTGATGTTTGCCAGCCGACCAGCCCTGGCTGCCCAGCGCCTGCAGCGCCACGGCCTCCGGATTGGCCTCCAGCGGCGTCCCCATGGTGTCGTTCCAGCGGTTCAGAAAAGCAAACATCGCCACCACACCAAGCATCTCGGTGATTTCGCCATCGCTCCAGTGCTGCTGCAGTTGTGCAAACTGCGTGTCAGTCACCGCGTTGGGCTGGCTTGCGGCCGCGAGCGCAAAGTCCAGCGCCAGGCGTTCTTTCTGGCTGTACAGCGGGCTGGTGCTGTAGGTCCAGACGTCTGCAAGCTTGGCCTCGCTGATGCCGAAATTTTTGGCGCCCAGCAGCGTATGCGCCTGGCAGTAAAGGCAGCCCGCCACTTTGCTGACCACATGGCCGATCAGGCGACGAAAACCCAGGTCGACCTCGCCGCCCGGGTCCATCACCGCCGCATTGAGTTGGGCCAGCGCCTGCACCAGCCTGGGCTTGCGCTGCATGGTCAGCACGCTATTGGGTGTGAAGCCCAGGGTGCCGAGAAAAAAATCGAAGTGCGGCTTCAGCTCGGGTGTGGTTTCCGGGGGTAAGGGTGCGAGTCGGGGCATCTATGGTCCTTGCAGAGGAGGGACAGGGGTGACTTATGCCGACGCTTGCATCAGCAGCCAGAGCCGCGACGGCGTCAGCGGCATTTGCAGGAGCGGCGCCCGCGCTGCCAACCCGGCCCGCGCCAGCGCGTCGGCCACGGCATTCACCACGCTGGGCCCGGCGCCAATCGTGCCGAGTTCACCCACGCCCTTGACGCCCAGCGTATTCGTCAGGCAGGGCGTGGACTCGTCCATCTCGGTGCGGAATGGCGGCGTGTCTGCCGCGCGTGGCGCGGTGTAATCCATCAGGCTGCCGGTCACCGGCTGGCCGGTCTCGCGGTCGTACACCAGGTGTTCGTAGAGCGCCTGGCCGATGCCCTGCACCGCGCCGCCGTCGAGCTGGCCGCGCACAATCATCGGATTGACCACCCGCCCCACGTCGTTGACCGAGGCATAAGCCACCACGGCCACCTGGCCGGTCTGCGGGTCGATCTCGACCTCGCTGATGTGGCAGCCATTGGGCCAGGACGGTCCCGACGCTGCGGTGGTCGAGTCCATGAAGATGCGCTGCTCGCCCTGGCGTGCCGCCAGCGCAAAAATGTCGATGGCCAGGTCGGTGCCGGCCACGCTGAAGCGGCCGTCGGCGTAAGTGATGTCCTCTGCTGCGGCTTCAAACTCCTTCGCCGCAAGCTGGCGCGCCTTGGCTATCGTGCGCTCCGCACCCACACGCACGGCCGAACCACCGGTGAACAGCGAGCGCGAGCCGGCGCTGCCGAAACCGTCGCCGCGGTCGGTGTCGCCAAGCACGATGCGCACTTTTTCGGGCGGCACGCCGAAGGCATCCACCACCAGTTGCGTCAGCGAGGTCAGGATGCCCTGGCCCATGGCGTTGACGGCAGAAAACACCTCGATCACGCCGTCGTCCGCGCCGAGCGTGGGGGCCTTGATCGACACGGTCACGCGTTCTTCCAGCGCGTTGCCGCCAGTCCATTCCAGAAAAGTCGAGATACCCAGCCCGCGCAGCAGCCCGCGCTGTTTCGATGCAGCGGCACGCGCCTCGAACCCGGTCCAGTCGGCCAGCGCCAGCGCCTGGTCCATCACCGCCTCGAAGCGGCCGCTGTCATAGACCTGGCCCATGGGATTTGTGTAGGGCATCTGCGCCGGCGTGATGAAGTTGCGCCGGCGCAGTTCAATCCTGTCGATGCCGGTCTGGCGCGCGGCTTCGTCCATCAGCCGCTCCATGATGAAGATGGCTTCGGGCCGGCCGGCGCCGCGGTAGGCGCTGGTCGGCGCGGTGTTGGTCAGCACCGCGCGGAAATGAAAGTGGATGGTCTGTATGTCGTACACACTGGTCTGCACCCAGGGGCCGATCAGCAACTGGATGGCCGCACCGGCACCCGTGGGGTAGGCACCGACGTTGGCCAGCGAAGCCAGCCGCAAGGCCAGGATTTTCCCGTTCTCGTCGAGCGCCAGTTCCGCATGGCTTTGCAGGTCGCGGCCATGGGTGCTGGACACGAACTCCTCGCTGCGGTCGGCCACCCACTTGACCGCGCGCTGCAGCTTGCGCGCGCAGAAGGCCACCGCCACGTCCTCGGGGTAGACGCCGGTTTTCATGCCGAAGCCGCCCCCCACATCGCCGACGATGACACGCACCGCTTCTTTGGCGATGCCCAGCGCGTCACACACCGAATTGCGCACCCCCGATGGCATTTGCGTGCTCATGCGGATGGTCAGGCGTTGCGAGGGCTTGTCGAAACCTGCCAGCACCGAGCGCGGCTCCAGGCTCAGGGCCGCGAGGCGCTGGTTCACGATGTCGAGGGTGACGACGTGGCGCGCCGAGGCAAACGCCGCCGCGGTCGCCGCGGCATCACCGTAACGCGTCTCGGCCGCGATGTTGTCCGGCGCCTCGGGGCAGAGTGCCGGCGCACCGGCAGCCATCGCGTCGCCGATGTCGACCACCATGGGCAGTTCGTCATAGTCCACCATCACGGCCTCGGCCGCATCGCGCGCCTGGCGCAGGCTCAGCGCCACCACCGCGGCCACCGGCTCGCCGACAAAGCGCACACGCTCATGGGCCAGCGCGCGCCGCGGCGGTGTGGCGCAGGGCGTGCCGTCGGCGCGTTTGAAGCCGCCTATGCCGGGAATCGGCTTCACGCCGGCCGCCACCAGGTCGGCACCGGTGACGATGGCCAGCACGCCGGGCATGGCCAGCGCCGCGTCGATGTCGACCGAAACAATCCGTGCATGGGGATAGGGCGAACGTACAAAAAACAGGTGGCTCTGCTCCTGCAGCGTCACGTCATCGGTGAACTGGCCGGCGCCTGCCAGCAGGGCGTCGTCTTCAAGGCGGCGCACGGCCTGGCCGCTGCCGAAACGTGCGGGCTGGCCGGTGCTGGCGTGGGTGGATGTCGTCAAGAAAATGCCCTTTGTTGTTGCAGGAAGCACGCGGCCGGAGGAATGGCAAGGGCGCGGGCCCGGATTGGTGGATGCCACTATAAAGGCATCCCGCCATCTGTGCAGCCGCCCGGACACCCCCGCGCTCCGGCCCGAATAGCCCGGCGCGCCGCCCGGGATGGGCGATCACCGACAATAGGCGCATGCCCCTACCTGCCCCTCCCATGCGCCGCCACAGCAACAAGGCCAACAACGAATTGCTGATCAAGAGCGGCCTGTGCATCCTGATCGGACTGGCCGTGCTGGTTTCTCCGTACTTCATCAAGTCACCCGGCATGCAGGGCATCGTCGCCGGCGCATCGCTGGTCGGCTGGTTTGCGCTGGTGCTCGGCCTGGCTTTCGGTGGCCTCTGGCTGCGCCGCAAGCTCGCCCGCAGCCACGGTCCGGCAGGACCGCAGTAAGCATCATCTGCTAGCAAATAAATAGCATCCTGCCCTTTCCGGTAAAGGGTTATCGGCTGCTCCGGCCAAGGTCCGCGGCGGGGCGCGAGGATTATTTTTTCATCCGGGCATCTGGCATGCTGTCCTACAGCTGTGCAGTGCAATCCCTTGCGGCAAGCGCAGTGAGGGCGCGGGAGACTGGTCCGGTGAACCCGATGAACCTTTCCGGTGATCCCCTTTACGGATCAGCCCTCTCCCCAAAAATTCAATACCGTATGGCAGTCAACGCATATATTGTTGAAGACAATGACTTGATCCGTGACAACCTGGTGGAGACCCTGACCGAACTCGCAGGCATCCGCACCATCGGCCACGCCAGCACCGAAGTCGATGCCTGTGCCTGGCTGGCGGGACACCCCGGCGAGTGGGACCTGCTGGTGGTCGACCTGTTCCTGCAGCAGGGCAACGGCCTGGGGGTGCTGAGGAAATGCCGGCAACGCACCGCCGTGCAGAAGGTGGTGGTCCTGTCCAACTATGCGACGGACGACATCCGCAACCGCTGCCTGGCCTGCGGGGCGGATGCGATTTTTGACAAGTCCACCGAACTGGACCAGTTCATCACCTACTGCTCGGCGAGCCACTGAGCGGCTTTTTCAGCCCACCGTCACCTCGATACGCCGCGGCCGTGCCGCCTCCGCTTTCGGGATGCTCAGCCGCAGCACACCCTTGTCCAGTTTGGCATCGATCCGCGAAGGATCGAGCTCGCGGCTCAGCGTGAAACTGCGGCGGTACAGCGGGTTCAGGACCTCGCCGTAAATCATCGCCATCTCGCCGCCCACCGGCGCCTCGGCGGCACCCTCGATCACCAGGCTGTCGCCGTCCACGCGCACGTTCAGGCGTTCCCTGGACACGCCGGGCAGATCCGCCATCACGGTGAAGCCGGCATCGTCTTCAAAAATATCCACCGGGGGCAACACGGCCGTGTGGCCTTCGCCGGTGGCCTCGGGCGATTCGGCAGCGCCGCGGCCGCTCCGGGCCAGTCCGCTGTTGCCGTTTTTCTGGGTCAACACTGTGTCGGAATTCATCACATGCTCCTTGACGGGTGAAATCAGTGGATCTGGATCTGGCGCGGCTTCGAGGACTCGCGGCGCGCCACGCTGACACGCAGCAGGCCATCACGGTAGTGCGCGCTGATGCGGGCCGGGTCGGCATCCTCGGGCAGCGGAATCACGCGCCGGAAACTGCCCTGGAACCGCTCGCGCGCATACACCGTCACCTTGTCGCCGGCCGGCCGCTCTTCCTTGCGCTCACCGGTCACCACCAGCAGGCCCTTGTCCACCGTGAGTTGCAGGGCGGCCGGGTCCAGGCCGGGAGCCAGTGCCAGCACTTCGATGGCGTCCGGCGTGGTGCCGACATTGATGACCGGGAAGGCGCTGCGCGGCAGTGCCCGTATGCTGCTGGCGCCGCCAGGCTGGAAGGCGCGTTCGACCTCCTGCTGCAGGCGACTGAGCCCGGCGAAGATATCGCCGTAAAGGTTCAAACCGTTCATGATGAGGGTCTCCTTTCTGAAAATCATGAAGCGATGTTTCAGGGGAGGCCGGGAGCGGCGCTGCCCTGACGGCAGGGAATTGGTGCCGCTCCGGGGTCTTTCAAGAGCTGCCGGTAAAAATTTTCAGCAGCCGGCCCGGGTGCCGGAGAAGCCTCAGCCTTCGCGCGGCGGACGCGGGATTTTCTTGAAGCGCACCAGGCGGTCGGTCTCGATGCGATCCTTCTTGACCTGCCTTTCGGCATCGAGCAACTGGCCGGCGGCAAGCCAGGCGCTGAACTCTTGCGGCGTTTCCAGCGTGATGCGGCCCAGCGTGGCGGCGCGAAATTCGTGGATGACGATTTCCGCGGCCTTCTGCAGGTTGATGCGCCCCTTGCCCAGCACCGCGCCGCGCTTGCGGCCTATGGCTTCGAGCAGCTGCTCGTCCGTGATGCCAGTCGGCAGCTCGACCTTGTAACGCGCCTGCAGCGCGGCCGGGTAGTGCTTGATCAGGTAGTCCAGCAGTTCCAGCGCAACTTCTTCTTCATTGAAGGCATTGCGGCCGATGGCGCCGCTGGCCGCCAGGTTGTAGCCGCTTTTGGCAACGATGATGCGCGGCCACAACATGCCGGGCGTGTCCCACAAATAAAAACCGTCGGCCAGCACAATGCGCTGCTCGAGCTTGGTGATGCCGGCCTCGTCGCCGGTCTTGGCCGCGCGTTTGCCGGTCAGGGTGTTGATCAGCGTCGATTTGCCGACGTTGGGAATGCCGCAGATCAGCACCCGCATCGGCTTGACCATGCTGCCGCGGGTCGGCGCCAGCGCATGGCAGGCGTCGATCAGGCGGCGCGCCGGGGTGGTGGCGCTGGCATCGAGTTCGATCGCACGCGTGGCGGGCTGGCTGTTGTAGTAGTCCAGCCAGGCCGGCGTGCGCGCCGGATCCGCCAGGTCCTGCTTGTTGAGCACCTTGAGCGCCGGCTTGCCACCGGTCAGCTCGGCCAGCATCGGGTTGGCGCTGGAGCCGGGCAGGCGCGCGTCCAGCAGCTCGATCACCACATCAATTTCCTTGATGCGCTCGCTGATGGCTTTTTTGGTCAGGTGCATGTGACCGGGAAACCACTGGATGGCCATCGGGACTTTCTTTCTGGGTGGGGGACGGGGGGGCGCAGGCGGTTCGCCGGCGCACCCCCGATTGTCGCTGACCCGGCCTGAGAACCTAAGCCGCGTGCGCCAGGCTGCGTATGCCCAGGCGCTCGGCCGAGACGTACTGCTGGCGGTAAATTTCAAACGGCATGGAGTCGCTCGCCTCAATCGTCTTCTGCTCGGCCAGCGATTGCCGTGTCAGTTCCTCGAAGCGCGCCTGCTGGTCGGCGGAGAACGGCAGATCCAGCAAGGTTTGCCGGGTGGCCAGCGACTGGGCGCGGGCAAACGCCACAAACGAGCTGCCGTGTTCATCGACCATGGCCTTCAGCACGCGGGCCGACGGCAGGCTGGCGGGCTCGCGCAGCGAAGCTTCCGAAGCGCGCAAGGCGTCGGCGTAGGCGCTGCCGCCCTGGGCCGCATCCAGCGCCGCCGCAATCGGTGCACATTGCGCAATCAACTCGGCACCCCATTCGGTCAAGCTGAACTCCCGGCCGCCGCGCTCGAGTTGCAGGCCCGGCTCGCGCCCACGCGCGGCCACGCGGTGCTGGTTGCGCGCCAGCGCGGCGATTTCCTGCGGCGTGTCGGGCGGGCTGTCGGTCAGCAGGCAATGCAGCAAAAACACGTCGAGAAAACGCATGGTGTCGGCGGCGATGCCGACCGGCACAAACGGGTCCAGGTCCATCAGCCGGACTTCAACGTATTCGACGCCGCGTTCCCGCAGCGCGTGCAGCGGGCGCTCGCCCGGGAAAATCACGCGTTTCGGGCGGATCGTGCCGTAAAACTCGTTTTCGATCTGCAGCAGGCTGGTGGCCAGCTGGTTGTAGTCGCCGCCGGGGTTCTGGATGCCGACCGCTTCATAGGCCGGGTAGGGCCGGGTCAAGGCGTCCTGCAGCGAGGCGCCGTAGCCGTCGAGGTTGTTGTAGCTGACCTTGAGCGAGGCCTGGGCATCGCTCTGGTAACCCAGGCGCCCCATGCGCAGCGAGGTGCCGTGCGGCATGTACATGGTGCCGCTGCCCAGCGGCTGCAGCTCGTGCTGGCGGCCGGCAACAAAACTCGAGCAGACTGCCGGCGAGGCGCCGAACAGGTACAGCAGCAAAAACGCGTGGCGGCGGAAATTGCGGATCAGGCCGAAATACTCCTCGCTGGAAACACCGGGCAAGGACCAGTTGTAGTGGATGCCCGAAATCGTCTGCATGCGCCGGCCGTAGCGGTGGCCCAGGCCCATGCGGTAAACACTTTTGGCGCGGCCCACATTCGACGAGCCGTAACGGCCCAGCGGAATGGTTTCGTCGGTCGGCAGGCCGCAGGGCATGCTGGAGACCCAGAGCATCTCGTCACCCACCGCCTTCATCGCGCGGTAGGTGAACTGGTGGATTTTCGTGAGTTCATCCAGCGCCGCGTCGGCGCCGTCAGCCAGGCCGGGATGCGCGGCGGTCACCAGCTCGACCTGGGACTCGCTGAAGTCGGTGGTGATGTTGGGGTGCGTGAGTGCCGAACCCAGCGCGGCGGGATGCGGCGTCAGCGCAAGCGCACCGTTGGGCTGGGCGCGCAGGCTTTCCTTCTCCAGTCCGCGGCGCATGCCTTTCAGCCGCGCCGGGCTCAGCGCCTGAAGGCGGTCGCCCAACAGCGCGCCCTGGCGCGCATGCAAGCTGTTCATAAAGTCGTCCCTCTGTATCTTTCGTGGCGTGCAAGGTATCACAGGCCGGGCTTGTTTGCAGGCGGCCCGCCGCAGCGGCCCGGCCGGTGGGCGCAGCCGCCCTGTGGCGAGTTGCCGGCCGGCCCTAAATTGCTATGCTTTTAATAGCTGCCTGCGCTTGCCGGTTATGGGCCGGCGTCCCATTTGATGCATAAACCCAGGCCGGCACCGGGATCGCCGGGGCGCTGCTGCCGGAACAAGGGCGGGCAAAGCCCCTACGCCAGCACGCGCAGCAGCCAGCTGTTCATGTCGGCGATCTCTTCCATGCAGACCGAATGTTCCATGGGGTACTCGTGCCAGTCAACCGGGTAAGCCAGCGCCGCCAGCGCGTCGCGGGTGGCGGTCGCGGCAGCCAGCGGCACCACGCCATCGCGCCGGCCGTGAGCCAGGAACACCGGCAAGCCGTGGTTGGCGGCGCTGCGTTCGGCCGCCAGCTTGTCGGCCAGCGGCAGGTAGCCGGACAAGCCCATGATGCCGGCCAGCCGCTCTGGGTAACGCAGGCCGGTCATCAGCGCCATCGCGCAGCCCTGTGAAAAACCCGCGATGACAATCCGGCGGGCAGGAATGCCGCGCGCGATTTCAGCGGCGATCAGCGTATTGATGCTGGCCTGGGTCTTGCGCAGGCCGGCCTCGTCCTGGCGCTGCGTCAGGTCGGCGCCCAGGATGTCATACCAGGCCGGCATCTGGTAGCCGCCGTTGATGGTCACCGGGATCACCGGCGCATTGGGAAACAGGAAACGCACCGGGCCGACAGCGGCGAGATCAAGCTGTTCGGCGATCGGGACAAAGTCCGCCCCATCGGCGCCCAGGCCGTGCATCAGCAGCACGGTGGCGGTCGGGTTGGCGGCGGTTTCTACTTCAGTGACGGCAAGGGACATGGCTTTGACAGAAAAGTGGCTTTGCAGGATTGTGCCTGCAGCCCATGACCCCTGTCGGCCGCGGCTGCACCGGCGGCGTGTGGGAAAGTTACGACGCTGCAGCCGCCTGCTGGCCGCAGGAGGCGCCGATCGACATGGGCCCGGAGGCGCCGGCTTGACTTGGCACCACACTTGCACGACCATCCATCAAAGAAAGCACAACACACGCGAGGCAGGCGGAACTCATCGCTGCCGCCAAGGGATCCCATCACATGAGACAAGCGATCAACAGGCTGCTGGGCCGCAAGGCCACGGAAAGCACCAAGGCACCGGAACCGGCCGTGGCGCCTCCGGTCGCTCGCAGCGAGCGCGCCGACGGCCGCGACAACCCGCACACCATCGAGGACAACTCCGACAACGCCACGCGCCGCCAGCTGGTGCAGATGATGCTGCGCGACGGGCTGCGCAAACACGGCATCCCGCCGGGTTGGGTGGAATGCCGCATCCTGGTGGTCAACAGCCGCAGCCGCGGCCAGGGCCTGTACCTGAATCTGGTGATGCGCCACTGGGACATGCTGCTGCTGACGTATGCGCATGCGTTCCAGCAGCAGTTGCTGTCGGCCATCACCGAGTTCGAACCGCAGGCCTCGGTCTGGCTGCACGGGATTTCCTGGGAACTCGATGTCGGCGACACCTGCCCTTACCTGGACATGCCGGACCCGTCCATCTGGGTGGACATCCTGGCATCGGACCTACCCGCGCCGCGCGCGACGCCTGCCCCTGCCCCTGCCCCGGCGCCGGCTGCGGCCAAACCCGTGCCACCACCTGAATTCACGCCGGTGCCGGTCACCGCGCCCGCCTCGCCAGCGGCAGCCCCTGCGCCCGCGCCCATCGCGGCTGTGAGCGAGGAAGATGCGGACGTGCTGGCTGACCTGGAGCGCATGTTTGCCATCCGCGACGCCAACATCCGGCAACAGGGCGCGCCCGACACTCCGGTGGACTTCCAGAACACCGAGCCTTCCCAGCGCTCCTGAGGCGCTTTTCCAGCCTAACGCTGCAAGGCGGCCAGGCGCCGGCCCAGGTCCGCCTGGCTGTTCAGCTCGGCCAGCCAGAGCCGGTAACCTTCATCGCTGGGATGCAGACCGTCCTTTGCATTGAGCTCGTCGGGACGCTGGGCGAACGGGTCGTCCTGCTTTTCCTTGAACAGGTTCACATACAGCGCCCCGTTGTCGGCGGCGACCTGCCGCACCACAGCGTGCAGCGCACGCGAGCGCTGCGTCATCAGCCAGGACCAGGGCGGAAAAAAGAAAGGTGCGCTGCCCACATTGCCCGAGGGCATGAAAACCACCAGCCGGGCCTGGGTGCGCGCCAGCGTGCCGACACGCGCGATGTGCTCCTCCAGTGGCGCATACGGCGTGAGGCGGATCACGTCGTTGCCGCCACCGAGCACCAGGATGGCGTCGAAGCGCTCGCCGGCCGCGTCTTCGAGCTGGCGCACGATGTCTTCGTATTTGGCGCCGTCGGCAGCGCGGTTCACGATTTTCAGCCGCGGATGCTCGCGCGCGATCAGCCCGGCCAGGCTGGCCGCCGGCGAGGAGGCGCCGGTGCCGACCGCGGTGCTGTCGCCGACCACCAGCAGGCTGGCGCCGGCGTTTTGCGGCGAGGCCTGGAAGGGCTGGCTTTGCCGCGCCAGCTCCACCGATTGTTTGATGCGCCAGGCGGCGCAGCCCGAGGTGGTCAGCACCGCCAGCGCGGCCAGCAGCGACACGGTACCCAGCACGGACGGACGGCGGATGTTCATGACCGGTTCAGCCAGGTGATGGACAGTTGCAGGACCGTGGCAAAGCCGACCCACGCCAGGTAGGGAAGATTCACCAGCGCCACCCAGCGCACGCGCCGCCAGATCACGGCCAGCGCCCAGACCAGGGTGCCCAGCACCAGCAGGATGTCGATGCTGGCCAGCAGGTTGTTCTTCAGGCCGAACTGGATCGGCGTGTACGCCAGGTTGGCCACCAGGTTCAGGATGAAGGGCAAAAGCACGCTGAAGGGCAGGCGGCGCTTCAGGTATTGCAGCAGCACGTAGCCAAAGCTGATCGCGATGATGATGTACAGCACGGTCCACACCGGGCCGAATACCGTGGCCGGCGGGGCAAAAAAAGGTTTGGCGAGTTGCGCGTACCAGGCGGCGCTGCTGTTGCTGTCCATGCGATGATTTCTCGTGGGGGTGACGGGATTGCCGCGGGGCGGCCATGGACCTGATTGTTCCGGCTGCGCGCTGGCCGGCACGCAGCCCAGCCACTGAAAGCAGGGTAGGACGTCACCGCAAAAACTCGCGGCCTGCATCCGGTCAGGCCTGGCCTGCGTATCCCGCCTGAAGCGGCGCGTGCGCGCTGCTGCTGACTTTCAGGCGCCCTGCGAGGACAATCGCCGCACGCCGCCACGGAGATTGCCATGACCCACCCGCCCGCCCTGCCCGCCGCATCCGCCCGTTTTCTGCAGTTCTGCCGCGGTCTGGTCTGGGCCGTGTGCGCGCTGGCGCTGTGGCCGGCGGCCCATGCGGCACCACTGAGTGCTGCCGACGAGCGCGCGGTGCGCAGCACGGTACAGGCGCAACTTGCCGCCTTCGCGGCCGACGATGCCCCACTGGCTTTTTCCTACGCCGCACCGAATGTGCGCGAAGCCCTGGGCACAGCCGCCGGTTTCATGGCCATGGTGCGCGAAGCCTATCCGGTGGTGTACCGGCCTGCCTCGGTCGCCTTCCTCAAGCCCGAGACCAGGGACGGCCAGGTGTTCCAGCGGGTGCAGATGCTGGACGCTGCCGGCGAGGCCTGGCTGGCGACCTATTCGCTGCAACGCGGCGGCAAGGGCTGGCTGATCACCGGCTGCGTGGTGGTGGCCAACAAGGGGCGCATGGCCTGAGGCCGGCGTTCGCTCCTTTTTTGATAGCTGGCTGCGCTTGTCTGGTAAGGCCGAAAGCCTGATTTCACTCACAATCCGGGCTGCCAGGAGGGCGTTTTTCTGACAGCATCTACGCGTGCGCGCCTTCGCGCCGGCGCCTCAGCCGGGGCGATCATGGGTTTTCCGAAAGGCCTGCGCATGAAAACCGCTCTCAAAGTCGCCCTTGGCGCCCTGCTCACCACCGTCTTCAGCGGCCAGGCGCTGGCCTGCTACACCGTCTACAACCGTGCCAACCAGGTGATTTACCACGCCAGGCAAGCGCCGGTGGACATGCAATACCAGCTACACCAGACCCTGCCGGCGGTGTTCAACGACGGGCACATGGTGTTTTCCATCACCGACACCGACTGCCCGGCGGTCAACCAGACCCGCAGCAATATCCGTGATTCGGCCGGCGGCAAGGTGGTGTATGTGGTCGACCGGGGGCCTGGGCGGACCCGGCCTTACAGAACGCCCCGCAACTGAAGCCGCGCTGACCGGCGCTCAGGACGCGAACGCGCCGAACAGTGTGTAGACGCTGGAATCCTCAGGCAGGACATACACCACACTGCGGCTGCTGCCCAGCAGCGGGCCGACCACGGTTTCGTAAAACGCCACCGGCACCACCACACAGCCGAGCGACACCCGGTTGTCCAGCGGCGTGGCCGACGCCAGGCGCTCGTGCCGCTGTTCCTGGCTGTTGCCCGGGCGCAGCCGGTGAATCGCCAGGCCTTCGCTGTAATTCACCCAGATGACCTGTTCACCCTGCAGGTTGCGGCCTGGCTGCGACAGGAAACGCCCGGCCGGTGTGGTGCGTTCCGCCGGCGCGATCTGCGACACCGGCCGCTGGCCGATGCCGGGTACCGAGCCGTCGCCGCTGGCCAGGCCCAGCAGCGCAGCCGAGGCGCCGCGCAGGCGGCCGCCGGCATCGAACACGAACAGCTTCGCGTGTTTCTTGTCGACGATTACGAAGGGCAGGCCCTGGTTGTCGGCCGAGGCCAATACCGAAGCGGCCGCGTAACGGGCGTCGGTGGACGCGGCTTCGGCGCCAAAATCGGCCAGGGGCGCCCGGGCAGTTGCAGCGGCAGGCGGACCGTCCAGCGCGGCGGCCGGCGTCGGCGACAGGACCAGGGCGGCCAGGGCAGCCGCCCCATAAAAAGTCCTGCGAGAAAAAATCATCCGCTGCCTGTGCTTGAGGTGTGTAGGACATATCCTACCGACAGCAACAGGGATTTGGCAAGCGCCAGGCTTGTAACAGCGCCGGGCACTTTTATTTTGATAGCAGCTTACGCAAGCGCTGCAAGGGGAAACCGCGTTTTCTACCCCAGATCCGGGAAGGCCAGCGAATCAGAGCGGCTGTAGGCTTTATCCCACAGGCCCGAGGCGGGGCTTAGCTGCGGGGCGCCGGCCTGAAGCCCTGGAACACCGCCTGCAGGGGACGGGTTTCGGGAAGCACGTAAATCACGCCGCGGCGCGACCCGAGGGCTGGTTTGACCACCTCCTCGTAAAAGGCCACCGGCAGGTTGATGCAACCGAAAGAGATGCGGTTGTCCTCGGGCGTGGCAGAGGCCAGGCGCTCGAGGCGTCGCTCGCGCGGTTCCTTGGCGCGCACGCGGTGCATGGAAACCGCGGCCTCATAGTCGACCCAGACGATGTCTTCGCCAAAAGAGTTGATGCCGGGTTGCGACACAAAACGCCCGGCCGGCGTGGTGCGTTCGTGCGGTGCAATGGCGGACATTTCACGCTCGCCGATGCCCTCCACCGAATCGTCGCCGACGGCAGACCCCATCAGCGCCGGGGTGGCGCCGTCGAGGCTGCCGTCAGGCTTGAAGACAAACACCCTCACATGCGGTTTGTCGACGATGACAAACGGCATGCCACGGTGATCGCGGCTGTGCATGACCCAGTTGGCCATCTCGCGCGCTTCGTCCGACGGGGCTTCCTGCGCAAAATCGGCCACGCGCGGCAGGTGCTCCAGCGAGGGCACGGTGACGGCAGCGGGCGCCGCAAGCAGCGGCCTGGCCTGGCGCGAGGTGACCTGTCCCGGAAGGATCAGCGCGATCGCGGCGCAGCCCATGCCCAGCCCCTTGAGGATGGCATCGAGTTGCGAAGGTTCTCTGGAAGACATGGTGGACAGCATCCGTGGGTTCAAACGGAGGCAGGGAAGACGGATGGATCACCCGTCTTCCCCGCGACCTGTGCGACATGGTCAGCCGTATCAGTTACGGTCGGCGCGTGGCTCCAGAGTGGTGTCCACGGAAGGCGTGGCGCTGGTGTCCATGCTGGTGGTGCCGGTGCTGGTCGAAGGCTGGGCCTGCATGGTGCTGTTGCTGTTCATGGAACCGGCAGCGCCGCTGGTGCCCTGGTTCTGGACCGTGGGGCCTTGTGCCGTGGAAGCATCAGGCGTGTTGGTCACCTGGGGGGCGGCAGTTTGTGCATAGGCAAAACCGGCGCCTGCAACCAGTGCAGCAGCGGTGATGGCAGCGGTGAGGGATTGATTGAGTTTCATGGCTAGCTCCTGAATAAAACCCCGAGGGGCGGTTGATGAAAAAACGCCGATCGGTGATCGACTGAGTTCAATCTAGAACCGCAATTTTGTGCCGCGGGTCGGCATGGTCCGCATGCGCCTGTAGGACAGCTCCGCCCTGCCCGCCGCGCTTGCACTTGGTTACGCCGGCGCCCGGCTGCGTGTTTTTTGCAGCCAGGCCTGGAAGCTTTTTGCTATGTTTTCAGTAGCTGGACACGCTTTTCAACAAAGGCGTGCGGCCACTTTTTTGTTGTGACAGCGACAGGCGCCAGCGGCGCGCGAAGCTGTGTACGCGGGACTTGGCCTACAACACGCAGGCACAGCGGACTGCAAGCGCGCCACGGCGTGTGGCGCCACACTGCGTGTGTGCCAGCCGGGTTCCGCGCTACAACGACAGGTATCCGACCTCCGCCCCCGGGCGAAACGTCGGAACATTGTCCAGCGAACCCGGCTGCATTTTTTTTGCCTGCCGGCGCAGCGCCTCAGGCGGATGCGGAGGTTTTTGCGGCGTGCGCCATGGCCTGGCCGACTTCGTGGCTGCCCTGCGCCGCACCGCTTTGCGGCACCATCTCGCCGCTACGCTCGCGCACTTCGTCCAGCCGCGCCGCCAGCGCCTCGGGCACCTGCTCACCGCTGCCCAGCCACACACCGCGCGTGAGCGTGATGTTGGCGGCCTCGAAGCTGCCGGCGCCGGCACACAGGATGGCGCGGGTGGGCGCGTCCTGCGCGGCCAGCACCAGCATGGCCGGCACCACCGCCTCCGGCCGCAGGGCACGCAGCACTTCCTCGGGCATCAGGCCTTCGGTCATGCGGGTGGCCGCGGTCGGCGCCAGGCAATTGACACGGATGTCGTTTTTGGCGCCCTCGATGGACAGGGTCTGCATCAGCCCGACCAGCGCCATCTTGGCCGCGCCGTAGTTGGCCTGGCCGAAGTTGCCGTAGAGGCCCGACGAGGACGTGGTCATCACGATGCGGCCGTATTTTTGCGCGGCCATGATGGGCCATACCGCCTTGCAGCAGTGCACAGCGCCCATCAGGTGCACATTCATCACGAGCGCGAAATCGGCCAAATCCATCTTGGCAAAACTCTTGTCGCGCAGGATGCCGGCGTTGTTGACCAGGATGTCCACGCGGCCCCAGGCGTCCATCGCCTGCTTCACCATGGCCTCCACCGCCGCGGCATCGGTCACCGACGCGCCGTTGGCGATCGCCTCGCCGCCGGCCGCGCGGATTTCAGCCACCACCGCTTCGGCGGCACTGACCGAGCCGCCGGAGCCGTCACTGGCGCTGCCCAGGTCGTTGACCACCACTTTCGCGCCGCGCGCGGCCAGTGCCAGCGCATGCTGCTTGCCCAGACCGCCGCCGGCGCCTGTGACGATGGCCACACGGCCCGTGAAATCCATACCCATCTGCTGTCCCCTGTCGTGTTGGTGATCCGGTTGGCGCCGCCAGGCTGATAGGCTGGCGGCACAGGAAGCCTGTACTGTAATGGACCGTGCAGCAACCTGATGAAAGCCGACACCCGCATGGAACTGAACCTCGACACCGTCCTGACCCCGCCGCGCCCGGCCGCCACCGTGGTGCTGCTGCGCGATGCGCTGGCGGGCCTGGAGGTGTTTTTGATGAAGCGCCACAGCCTGTCCGACGTGCTGGGCGGGGCCTATGTCTTTCCGGGCGGCAAGGTCGATCCGGCCGACGCCGAACTCGACATGGCGGCACACGGGGACCAGCCGGCCGCCGTGCTGCAAGCCGCACTCGGCGAGCCTGGCATCAGCGAGACCACCGCTGCCGCCTTGCATGTGGCGGCCTTGCGCGAAGCCTTCGAGGAGTCGGGCGTGCTGTTTGCGCAGGGCCATGGGCCAGCGCAGCCGGCCGCCCAGGCCGCGGCGCTGCTGCGCGAGGGCCGCGGCTTCAACGCCGTACTGGCGCAGATGGGGCTGCGCTTGCAGACACGGGCCATCCTGCCCTGGTCGCGCTGGATCACGCCGGTCCGGCCTTCGGTCATGAACAAGCGCTTCGACACGCGGTTTTTTGTCGCGGCCGTGCCTGGGGGCCAGGTGGCGCGCCACGACGACTTTGAAACCACCGACAGCCTCTGGCTCAGCCCGCGCGAGGCGCTGCTGCAGTACTGGGCCGGACAGATCGAGCTGGCGCCACCGCAGATCATGAGCCTGGCGCACCTGGCGCGGCACAGCGCGGTGGACAGCGTGCTGGCCGCAGCCCGCGAACGCCGGCCGCCGGTGATCCAGCCCGAATCCTTCGACGACAACGGTGAGCGCATGATCTGTTACCCCGGCGACGAGCGGCACACGGTGCGCGAGCCGGCCCTGCCGGGACCGACGCGGCTGTTCTACCGCAACAAGCGCTTCGAGCCGCTTTGCGGTTTCGAAGGCCTGTTTTCCTGAACCTCAAGCCGCCTGCAGACGTCCTGCGTCGGCCGCCCGCGCCTGCAACAGGCCGGCCAGCCAGCGGTCTATCAGTGCCGGATCATTGATGGTCTTGAGCGACTGGTAGGCGGTCTCGGCTTCCGGGAAACGCCGGCGCAAAAAGTTGAGCCATTGCTTGAGCCGCCCCGGGCGCGAGCGGGCGTCCAGCCGGCTGCAGACCAGTTGCCAGAATTCGGCCAGCAGCGGCACCAGTTCCGGCCAGCCCATCGCAGGGCCGCCGGCCGTGCCCATGGATGCCTTGATCGCCCGCCCCAGGCCCGGGTCGGCCACCGCGCCGCGGCCAATCATCAACATGTCGCAACCCGAGGCCGCGCGGCAGCGGCGGGCATCGTCCACCGTCCAGATCTCGCCATTGGCCACCACCGGGATGGCGACGGCCGCGCGGATATCGGCGACACGTTCCCAGTAGGCGGGCGGCCGGTAGGCCTGGGCCTTGGTGCGCGCGTGCACCACCAGCTCGCCGGCGCCGCTGCCGGCGATCGCCTGGGCGCAGGCTATCGCCAGCGCATCGTCGTGGTAACCCAGCCGCATCTTGGCCGACACCGGCATGTGGGCCGGCACCGCGCGCCGCACCGCCGCCACGATGGCGGCAATCGTTTCGGGCTCCCTGAGCAGCGCCGCGCCGCCGCCGTGCCGGTTCACGACATTGGCGGGGCAGCCGAAGTTCAGGTCGATGCCGGCGGGCCCGAGCGCGGCCAGCCGGGCGGCGTTTTCAGCCATGCACACCGGGTCGGAGCCGAGCAGCTGCGCCCGCACCGGCACGCCGGCCAGCGTGCGCCCGCCGTGGTGCAATTCGGGCACGATGCGCGTGAAGACGCGTTCGGGCAGCAACTGGTCGGTGATGCGGATGAATTCCGAAACGCAGCGGTCCACGCCGCCGGCGCGCGTCAGGATGTCGCGCAGAACGAAGTCCAGAAGCCCCTCCATGGGCGCCAGCAGGATGGTCATGCGCCTATGCTACCTTGAGAATCAAACCGGACGCCGGCCCTTGCCGGACCTGCGTGGCAAGCTCCGCTTTTGATAGCAGGCCGGATTGCCCTTCCCGTCCTACAGAGATGGCAGGGACGTCTTACAGCGGCACACCGCCGCGGCGCATAGATTGGTGCTTTCATTGAAGGAGACACCATGCCACGGCAAACCGCCCCCCGATTCGCTGATGCCCGACGACCCGGCCTGCAAGGTGTACCCGCGCAGGACGGACAGCCGGTTGCGCAGCCCAAGGGCTGGCCGTTCGTCGAAGGTTCCCAAAACCACCTCGATGAAACCTCGGCCCCCTGGCCCCGGCCCTCGCGCCTGACCTCCGGCAAACCCTGGGGCGGCAACAAGCCGGATCAGTAAGTACCGATGTAGTCCTTCTTGCCCACTTCCACGCCGTTGTGGCGCAGGATGGCATACGCCGTGGTGGTGTGGAAGAAAAAATGCGGCAGGCCGTAATTGAGCAGGTAGGACTGGCCGCTGAAGATCTTTTCCTTGGGGGTGCCGGCCTGCGTCACGATGCGGCGCTCTTCGCTGCCGTCAATCTGCGATGCCTCCAGGCTGCCGATGAAGGCCAGGGTTTTTTCAATCCGCGCCTGCAGGTCGGCAAACGAGGCTTCGCTGTCCTCGTAAGCGGGCACCTCCACGCCGGCAATACGCGCCGACACACTCTTGGCGAAATCGCAGGCAATCTGCACCTGGCGCAGCAAGGGGAACATATCCGGGTAAAGGCGGGCCTGCAGCAGCGCCTCCGGCGCAATCTTTTTGGCCTCGGCGTGGGCTTCGGCTTTCGCCAGCACGGCGCTGAGCGCGCCCAGCATCTGCTTGAACACGGGAACGGAAATCGGGTACATCGACACAGTCATGGTCATCCTGGCAATTGAATAAAAAAGAAGGCGCCGCTCAGTGCGCCGGCGGCGCCGGTTCGCGGCACAGGGCGATCATCGCGCGGCACAGCGGGTCGCCGGGAAACTCGGCCTGGATTTCAGTATAGCGATGCAGGGCCGTCGCCGTGTCGCCCTGGCTGAAGGCCTCATACGCATGCCGGGTGAGCTGGCACAGGCGGATCTGCGCCGGCGTGGCTTCGAGCTCCGGGTCCCCGCCGCGGATGCCGACCAGCTCGTAAATTTCCATGTCCGAGCGCCGGCCCTTGACCGTCACCACGTTGATGGGCCGCAGCCACAGGTGCTCGCCGGCTTCCTTGAACACGGTCTGGCTGATGCAGACACGTGTGCCGTACTCCTTGTTGGCACCCTCCAGCCGCGCGGCCAGGTTCACGCCGTCGCCCATCACGGTGTAACTCATGCGTTCGCTCGAGCCGATGTTGCCGACCAGCACCGAATCGCTGTGGATGCCGATGCGCACATTCAGCGGCCTGAGGCCCTCCTGCACCCACTGCCGGTTCAGCCCGTCCAGGGTTTTCTGCGCGCGCAGCGCGGCCACGCAGGCATGCCAGGCGTGCTCCTTGAGCAAGGCCGGCGCGCCCCAGAAAGCCATCACGCCGTCGCCGATGAACTTGTCGATGGTGCCCTGCTCCTGGTTCACCGCGCGGGTCACGGCCTCCAGGTAGGCCGAGACGCGGATCAGCAGTTCCTGGGCCGGGCTGGTCTCCGCCAGGGTTGAGAAGGCCTCGATGTCGGAAAAGAAAATCGTCAGGAAGCGGCTGCTGCCGCCCAGCGCCAGGCGCTGGTTCGAGTTCAGCAACTGCTGCACCAGGCCGCGCGGCACAAAGGCGGAAAACGCATGGACCGTGCTGTCCAGCGTGTCGACCGCACGTATCAGCGAGGCGATCTCGGGGATGCCGGACTGGATGCGGCCGGCCGGCGCCGACACGAAGTTCTGCACCGCAATCACCTTGGCCTCGAGTTGCTCGATGGGCCGGGCGATCAGCTTGGACAGGAAATAAATCAGCAGGATCTGCAGCAGCACGGCGATGGCGCCGAACAGCAGCACCTTGCGGTTGTTTTCGGTCCACTTCTTCGAGAAGTCGGCCAGCGGCGCAATGATCATCACGCGCCAGGCCTTGCCCACCGTCGGCGGGAAACTGGCGAACATGGCCACATACTCCTGCCCGCTGCGCGCATCGACAAAGGTGAAACGCTCGCTGGCCTTGTCCGGCCGCGAGGCCACGGCCAGCGCCGGCAAGGGACTCGACAGGCGCGACAGGCTGTTCTGCAGCAGCTTGCCGCCCTCGCGCCGCACCGCCTGGGCCGGGTCGGCGTGCGCGATGATGCGGTCGTCGTCATCGACGATCAGGCTCAGCGAGTTGGCGCTGACCGGGCGCGTGGCCAGAAACTTCGACAGGCTGTCCAGCGTGATGTCGGCCGCCACCACACCGGCGAGCCTGCCGTCCGAGAAAAACGGCATGGCGATGGTGATGCCCGGCAGGCCGGTGGTCGCAAAAATATAGGGATCGGACACCGACAGCTGGCGCCCCGCCGCGACCGAGTCCTTGAACCAGGGGCGCACGCGCGGGTCATACACCGCCGGCGCTTCCGAACGGCCCGTGGCCTGGCCTGTCGCATCGAAGAACACATACCGGTCCATCGCCGCACCCGGGGCCTGGCGGTCCAGCCAGCGCGTCGCCAGCCGGGTGCCTTCTGGCGGCACGCGCTCCTGGATCTTGCCGCCCGGCGGAATCACCAGGCTCATGCGGAAGGAGCCGTCCTCGAAGGCCGCATACACACTGCTGATGTTGCTGCTGTGCGCCAGCATCTCGGTCATGTAGGCGGCCGAACGCTGCTGCCGGAAGAAGCCGGGCTCGGCCTCGCCCAGGCTGGCGGCGACCTTGACCAGCGACTTGATCGGGTCCAGCAACTCGCTGGAACTGGTGATGGTCTCGAAGCGCGCCTTGTCGATCAGCTGGTGCGCCGTGTCGCGCGCAATGCTGTTGTTGGTCGCGTAGTTGAACCAGACCGTCGCCACGAACAGCGGCAGCGACAGGATCAGGAACAGCGCCACAATGCTGGGCCGCAGGCGCAGCGACAAGCTGAAGGGCTTCTTCATCACGGACCTCTCCCCCGCGGCGCGCGCGTGTTTTTTATGCGGTGTGGCAAGCCTTTCCCGGCCCGCCGCCCGACCGCATTATGGCGCGGACCGGCGCGCCGGCTCAGGCGCGCTTGGGCAGCAGTTTCTTGACCAGCGTGACCGCCGCCAGCACCAGCGCGCCGGCGGCGATACCGACCACCGCATCGGCCAGCAAGGGCGTGACCGTACCCAGCACACTGCCGGCTCGCGCGGTGAGTGCCTCGATCGCATGGTGCAGAAAACCGAAACCGTGGGTCAGGATGCCGCCGCCGACCAGGAACATGGCGGCGGTGCCGGCGATCGACAGGCCTTTCATGAGCCAGGGCGCGGTGGCCAGGATGGCCAGGCCCAGGCTGCGCAGGACACCGGTCTTTTTGCTCAGGTAAAGCCCGCCGTCGTCGAGCTTGACGATGCCGGCCACCAGGCCGTAGACACCCACCGTCATCAGGATGGCAATGCCGCTGAGCACACTGAGCTGGGTGATGAAGGCGCTGTCCTGCACCGTGCCCAGCGTGATCGCAATGATCTCGGCCGACAGGATGAAGTCGGTGCGTACCGCGCCCTTGATCTTGTCTTTTTCGACCGCGACCAGGTCCACCTTGGGGTCGGCCAGGGCTTCCAGCAAGGCCTTTTCACGCGCCGCATCTTCCTCCTTGCTGTGCAGGAACTTGTGCGCGAGTTTTTCGAAACCTTCGTAGCAGAGAAAAGCGCCGCCTATCATCAACAGGGGCGTGACGGCCCAGGGCGCAAACGCGCTGATCGCCAGCGCCGCCGGCACCAGGATGGCCTTGTTGATCATCGAGCCCCTGGCGACCGCCCAGACCACCGGCAACTCGCGCTCGGCCTTGACGCCGGCCACCTGCTGCGCGTTGAGCGCGAGATCGTCGCCGAGCACACCGGCGCTTTTCTTGGCTGCGACCTTGGTCAGCAGGGCCACGTCGTCGAGCACGGTGGCGATATCGTCGAGCAGGGCAAAAAGGCTGCTGGCCATGGGGATTCCCGAAATGATGATCAGGCCATTGTCGCAGCAGGCGCGGGGTCTTTGCAGCGTTCGACGCGCGGGTACACAATGAAACAATGCTCAAAACCGCACTGATCGCCTACGCCGCCGCCCTGGTCTTTTTCCTGGCGGCCGACATGTTCTGGCTGGGTCTGCTGATGCCCGACCAGTACCAGGCCTGGATAGGCCCGCTGATGCGCCAGCAGCCGCTGCTGCTGCCGGCGGTGGTGTTTTACCTGCTCTACCCTGCCGGACTGGTGGTGTTTGCCATCCGCCCGGCGCTGGAGCGGCCGGGCTGGGGACGCGCCGCGGCCCTGGGGGCGTTTTTCGGCCTGCTGGCCTACGGCACCTACGACCTCAGCAACCTGGCCACGCTGAAGAACTGGCCCGTGCAGCTCACGCTGGTCGACATGGTCTGGGGCGCAGCGCTGTCCTGCGGCAGCGCGCTGGCGGGTTACGCTGCCGCCCGCAGCTGGGGTTCCCCTCAGCCAGCTTGAGCAGAACTTGCAATCCGCGATTTCGCAGCCACATCGATGGAACGCCTCCCGGCGTGACTCCGGACTCCCTTCATGCCCCTGTTTCTCTTTTCGCTGCTGTTGCACGCGTATCTCGCGCTGCGCCTGATTCCCGACCTGTCTGCCTGGCCCATCGCCCAGGGCGTGGCGGGACTGACCCTGCTGGCCTCCACCGTGATGATGCCGCTGGGCCTGACGGCGCGGCGTTTCAAGTCGCCGCTGCTGGCCGACCGTTTGGCCTGGACCGGCATGTTGTTCATGGGGCTGTTCTCCTCGCTGTTTGTGCTGACCCTGTTGCGCGACGCCGGTCTGCTGCTGGCCTGGGGCGGGATGGCGCTGGCACCCGGCGCCTTTTCGATGGACGCGGCAACAGCGGATTCGGCCGCTGCGGTCGCGCTGCTGGGACTGCTGATGACCTTTGTCGGCTTCTTCAACGCCAGGCGCACCGCGGCCGTGGTCCGCGTCGATGTGCCCATCGCCGGGCTGCCGGCCGAGCTGCACGGTTTTTCGATTGCCCAGATCAGCGATGTGCATGTGGGGCCCACCATCAAGCGCGGCTACCTGCAGGCCATCGTGGATGTGGTCAACCGGCTGGAAGCCGACATGGTGGCGGTGACCGGCGACCTGGTGGACGGCACCGTGGCCGATCTGGCGCCGCATGTGGCGCCGCTGTCCGGCCTGAAGTCGGTGCATGGCACTTATTTCGTCACCGGCAACCATGAATATTATTCGGGCGCGCACGCCTGGATAGACGAGTTGAACCGCCTCGGTGTGCGGGTGCTGATGAATGAACATGTGGTACTCAGCCACGGCCTGGTGCTGGCCGGCGTGGCCGACTGGAGCGCCGGGCACTTCGACCGCAGCCATCGCAGCGATCCGCATGCCGCGCTGGCTGGCGCCCCCGCGGACGCGCCGGTGAAACTGCTGCTGGCGCACCAGCCGCGCACTGCGGTGGCGGCGCACCAGGCCGGTTTCGACCTGCAGCTGTCCGGGCACACCCATGGCGGCCAGTTCTGGCCCTGGAATTTTTTTGTGCGTTTCCAGCAGCCCTTCACGGCCGGCCTGCACAGGCTGGAAAGCCTGTGGGTCTATACCAGCCGGGGAACGGGCTATTGGGGCCCGCCGAAACGTTTCGGCGCGCCTTCGGAAATCACCTATCTGCGGCTGTTGACCGCAGCCTGAGGTTCTCGCTCAATAACGGCTGGCGGTCAGGCGGCCGACCATCCAGCCCACCAGCAGTGCAGCGCCCACGGCCTGCAGCGGATGGTCCTTGATGTAGGCCTTGGAATAGTCCACTGCCTGCAGCGGGGCGTCGGTGAAGCGGTGCGCCTGGTCGCTGACCTTGCCGGCAACGCTGGAAGCGCCGCTGGCGAGCTTGTCAACGGTGTTGTGGGCGGCGGCGGCGGCGCGGTCCACCGTGCTGTGGGCCGGCTGGGCCACCTTGTCGATGGTGTCATGCAGCGAACTGCCGGCCTGGCTGACGCCGCGCTGGACCGCGTTGTCGGCAGCCGATGCGAGGCTGGCGCCTGAGGATGCGTAGGTTTTGTCGTCCATGGTGTTTCCTTCAAAAGTGGTGAGTGCAGGGTGCCCGCCGGGACGGCTGAAAGCCGGGTGGCGGGCGCACAAGCCACTGTGTAACAAGCGCCTGACCATCCCTGTGCGCAAGGGGATGGCGCGCCTGTAGGACAAGGCAGCCAGTCAGTCGAACAGGCCGGGGGTGCCGCGCATCGCGCCCTCGATGATCAGCAGGCGCAGCTTGGTGCGTATGCCGCCGCTGGCGGAAAAGCCGCCCGGCTTGTCGCCGGCGGCCAGCACCCGGTGGCAGGGCACCACCGGCGCAAACGGGTTGCGCCCCAGCGCCTGGCCGACCGCACGCGCAGCACCGGGCTCTCCCAGCCGCGCCGCGACCTCGCCATAGGTCAGGGTCTGGCCCGGCGGGATGGCGCGCGCCACCGCGTAGACCCGCTGGTGGAAGTCCGGCACGCCGCGCATGTCCAGCGCCAGCCCATCGACCTCATTCGGCTCGCCGCGCAACATGGCGCTGATGTGGCGGACCGCCGCCTGCACCGCCTGATCCGGCAAGGCTTCGCAGGCCCCGGCAAAACGCTGCTGCATGCGGGCACGTGTCTGCGCGGCGTCCGCCTCGGGCAGTTGCAGCCCGCAGATACCCGCCTCGCCCCAGGCGATGCCGCAGGCACCCACGGCGGTGTCGAACAGCGCAAAAAACCGGGTCGGGGGAGTGGAAACACGCATCATGGCCCTGATCCTAAAGCAGGCCGGAACCGGCTCGCACATGCTATCGAATCCATAGCTGCCCACGCTTTCCTGGCGGGCGCTGGTGGCATAAAACACTGTACAAACAACTGTCAGTGGGCACCGACAGCAACTGGCATGGTTTTCCTAGGGCGGCCAGCCGACGCAGCGCGCAAGATGGGTGTCCAACTGGAGCATCACCATGACCTCATTTTCCGCACGCACCCCTGCCGGACGCCCGCGCGAAGTCAACACGGAGGAAACCGGCCTCGGCGAAGACACCGAGGACCTGCCGCTGTCCCCGGACGAAGACATGTCGGTGATTCCCGACGAGGAACGCGTGCTGGACGTGCCGTCCTGAACCAGCGCCGGATTAGGGCCTGTTAACAGGCCCTAGCCGACGTCGCGCTTGAGGCGAAGTTCCTCGAGCTTGACGCCGCCCACCAGCACGGTTTTGAGCGAACTCATTTCGCGCTTGAAACCGGCATGTTCGTGGAAACGCAGCGCGCGTTCATTGCGCACCGGCACCCAGACCGTGACCTTGGTGCAGCCCTCTTCCTTCAGGCCGTCATTGGCGGCATCCCAGAGCGCGGTGCCCGCTCCCTTGCCCCAGTGCGCGGGCTCGACGTAAATCGCCCAGATTTCGCCACAGGTCGAGGGCGTGCCGGCATCGCGTGAACGGTCGAAACCGACAAAGCCGATGACCTTGTCACCTTCGGTGGCCACCTGCACTTGCGGCTCCATGTACTCGATGGCATCACGCCAGAACTGCTGGCGCTTGTCGATGGACAGGGTGCCCAGCTGGTCGTCAGGCACCAGGCCCTGGTAGGCGGCACGGGAGGCGGCGGCGTTGATTTCGGCAATGACTTTGGCATCGCGCACGGTGGCGGGGCGAACTTGGTAACTGGACATGAAAAGAGGCTATGGGCATCGTTGCTGGGGGACCCGGATTGTCGCAGCAATTGAAAAACGCACGGCGACCAGGGCCGACCTTCCGTAAACTGCCGGCATGTCCCAGCCTTCTTCCGATGCTTCCGGTCCGGTTTACAGCGCGCGCCTGTTGCCCGACGGCCTGCCCTTCGACGCGCCGGCCGGCACACCGCTGCTGCTGTCGGCGCTGCAGGCCGGCATGCTTCTCGACAGTTCCTGCCGCAACGGCACCTGCCGCAGCTGCATCCAGCGGCTGGCCAGCGGCCGGGTCAGCTACCGCATAGCCTGGCCGGGTTTGAGCGCCGAGGAAAAGGCCGACGGCTGGATCCTGCCCTGCGTGGCCTACCCGGCGTCGGACCTGGTGCTGCTGCCGCCCAGCCCCTGATGTCAAGCAAAACAGGCCTGCAGACCTTGCCCGGCAAGCGTGAGCAGCTCTTTTTTTGATAGCAACCCGGCGCCCCACCACAGCATGCAGCGATTTGTCACACAAGTCTGCAAGGATGGAGAGATGGATTGTTTGCGCCCCCCTGCCCCCGCCCACCGTTTTGCCCGCACGCCCGACCCCGCCGCCACCTTTGCCGAACACGAAGACCTGAAGGCCCTGCTGCGCGACGGCGGCGCGCGTTTCGAGGTGCAGTCCGTGGCCGAGGCCCACACCGCCGGGCCGTCCTTTGAAATTTTCACCGCCGCCATCGGCTCGGCCGACCCGCGCGCGCCGGCCATCGGTTTTTTCGGCGGCATCCACGGGCTGGAGCGGATCGGCTCGCAACTGATCCTGAACTACATGCGTGCGCTGCTGTTCCGGCTGGAATGGGACAGCCTGCTGGTGCAGCAGTTGCGCCAGGTCCGGCTGGTCTTCATGCCCATCGTCAACCCCGGCGGCATGTGGGCGCACAAACGCGCCAACCCGCGCGGCGTGGACCTGATGCGCAACGCGCCGCAGCGTGCCGACGAGCGGGTGCCCTTCCTGGCCGGCGGGCAAAGCTGGAGCCCGCTGCTGCCCTGGTACTGCGGCCAGCCCGGCGCACCGATGGAAACCGAAAGCACCGCCCTGCTGCAGGTGGTGCGCGAGCAGCTGGCGAGCCGGCCCTTCAGCCTGGCGCTGGACTGCCACTCGGGCTACGGCTTCGACGACAGCCTGTGGTTTCCCTATGCCCGCACACGCCGGCTGATGGCGCACCTGCCCGAGATGTTTACGCTCAAGGCCATGCTGGAGCAATCCATGCCGCACCATGACTACAGCTTCGAGCCGCAAAGCAACCAGTATTTGCTGCACGGCGACCTGTGGGACCACGCCTATGACGGCGCACCGGAGGGCCACGTGTTTTTGCCGATGACGCTGGAGCTCGGCTCCTGGCTGTGGATACGCAAGAACCCGCGCCAGCTGTTCTCGCGGCACGGCATCTTCAACCCGATCAAGGCGCACCGCATCAAGCGTGTGTTGCGCCTTCATGTCGACCTGCTGGATTTCCTGCCACGCGCCGCCCATGCGGCGCCGGGCTGGCT
>JAUXPP010000035.1 GCA_030683705.1 Polaromonas sp.
CTCCCACCACCCTTCTGTATGCGACTAGGAGCGCAGGGCCAGACGGATCAGGGATCGCGATTGTCTGAGCCGAAGGCGAGTTCGAGCCCGGCCCCGGCTGGACCGAGCACCGCAGGTTTCCCCTCGTAGCGCCAGCGAAGAGGGGACGCAGACAGCAGGGTCGCCTTTTCTTTGGTGACTTTCTTTTGGCGAAGCAAAAGAAAGTGAGTTGCCGCCGGGCAACCCCCGGCTTGTTGGCAAACCAGAAAAGCGGCAAGACATCCTCACCGCGCGAATCAACAATCAAATTCGCCCAAAACCCTTATCCACCAAGCGCCACCAGCTATCAAAGAGGTAGCAAGCTACAGGGCACAAGACCTGAATCCACAGAAAATGTCATCCCGCTCGGGAAGATAGAAGTTCCGGTACCTCGGATGTTTCATGCGCGCCCGCGTCGCCATCGAGGCGCCGCGCAGCACCTTGTGGGTGCCGAACCAGGGCTGTGAATAATCGGCATAGGGGTGCGGCTCGAAACCCGGGTAGGGGCGGAAGGTGCTGCCTGTCCACTCCCAGACATCGCCCCAGCGGAAACCGCGGCGCGCGGCGGTGTGCGCTGCCACCTCCCACTCGACCTCGGCCGGCAGGCGGCGGCCGGCCCAGCGGCACCAGGCGTCGGCTTCCCACCAGCTCATGTGCATGGCCGGCTGGTTGCCCAGCATGCGCATGGGCTGGCCGAAACGGGTCTGCATCACCGCGCCGCTGGCAACACCGATCTGCTCGATGTAACGCGGGCCACGCCGGCCCTCGCTGGCCGCGACCGCCTGCAGCCAGTCCCAGCCGGCGGCCTGCCAGAGTTCAGGCCGGTCGTAACCGCCGTCGTCGACGAACTCCACGAACTGCGACCAGCTCACGGGCTGGGCGTCGATCTCGAACTCGGGCACGCTGACCGTGTGTTGCGCCAGCTCGTTGTCGAAAACAAAACCCGGCGCCGCGGACGAGCCGAATTTCCAGTCCACGGCCGGCACCAGCAGCGCTTCGCGCTGGGTCATGGGTGGCGGCGTGAATGCCTGCAGCAGCGGCGGGTCCAGCGCCAGCCCCAGGGTCTGCGCGGTGTAGGTCAGGGCTTCGGCATGCATGTCCTCGTGAAACAGGCACAGGCGGTAAAAGTACAGCGCATCGTCGTCCTCGTCGGCCTTTTCGAGCAACTCCAGCGTGCTTTCCAGCGTGTCCAGCAGCCAGGCGCGGCAGGCCCCCACCCCGGGCAGGTCCAGGCTCCAGCGGCTGTCATGCGGCACCCGGGAGGAGTCCCACCAGCGATCGGCATTCGGTTCGATCGACGCCAGCCGGGCATGGGCGGGCTCGCCATGCCGGCCCCGGGCGCGCTGCATGTTGCGGCCAATCCACCACTCCTGGAACCAGCCCACATGGCCGATCTCCCAGAGCGGGGGGTTGATCACCGGCAGCCGGGGAACCACCAAATCGACGTCCGCCAGCGCCTGCTGGTACTGCCCGAACAGGCGCAGCGTGTGGTTGCGCGCGTCCATCAGCGCCAGCGACAGCAAGTCCTTGCCGGCGCCGCGCATCAGGGCCGAATCGATCATGCCGGTGACGGAGGTCGATGCGGAATGCGGCGGTGAATCGGGAGCAGCGTCTGAAGCCAAAGCGGGTCCTGGTGGGGCCGGCCCTGGGCAAAACCTGGGCAGGCCGGCGTGTCAAAGCAGAATAGCAGAGCGCGCAGCGTCCGGCGGGCAAGCCCCTTCATGTTGCTAAAGCAGTAAAAAACCGGCCGGCACGACCTGTCAGCGGCCGCCAGACGCCGACTGTCACCCCGCAAGCCTTTTCGTGTCAAATTCCGCAGACACCGGCATAGACTGCGGCGACCCCCCGGTGCCCCGTCCGTCCCCCGCCATGCATCCAGTCCGTGAACGCCTGTCCCTTCAACCGGTACGCCCTGTATGACCACCAACGCGCTGAAGCCCTCCCCTGAAGACCTGGACGTGAGCATCATGGACCTGAGCCCGCTGGCCTGGGTGCTGGAGGAGCTCCGCAAATCGCTGGACAACGCCAGCAAGGCGCTCAAACGCTTCGTGCGCGAGGCCGGGCAGGCGCAGGGCGCCGAACTCGCGGCGCTGGACGCCAGCCAGCTGCGCCTGGCGCGCCAGCAGTTGCACCAGGCGGCCGGTGCGCTGGACATGGTCGGCATGACCGCGCCGGCGCTGGTGTTGCGCGCCATGGAAACCGCCGTGCAGCGCTTCATCCAGTCACCGGCCCTGTGCACCGCGAAAGCCAGCGACCAGATCGAACTGGCCGGCTTTGCACTGACGGCTTACCTCGAGGACGTGATGGTCGGCAAGCCGGTGTCGGCCGTTTCGCTGTTTCCCCAGTACCGCGACATCCAGGGCCTGGTCGGCGCCGACCGTGTGCACCCGGCCGACCTCTGGGTGTTCGAATGGCGCTGGCTGGAGCCGGACCTGCCGGTCAGCGTCGGTCCCACGGCCTACAGCGATGCCTCCCGGCAGTCGCTGGACCGGCTGACACTCAAGCTGGTTCGC
This sequence comes from Polaromonas sp., assembly GCA_030683705.1. GTDB lineage: Bacteria > Pseudomonadota > Gammaproteobacteria > Burkholderiales > Burkholderiaceae_C > Polaromonas. The sequence continues at coordinate 2,532 of JAUXPP010000035.1, forward strand.
GGCGGCGATGTCCGTGCCGCGCAGAACCTGTCCGACATGTGCCTGGGCCTGGCGCAAACCGACACCGAAGTCGAGCTCAAGACCTTCTGGAAAATTGCCGCCGGCTTTTTCGAGGCGCTGGCGCTGCGCCTGCTGAAGGTCGACGTGTACGCCAAGCGGGCGATCCTGCGCATCCTGCTGCAGTACGCCAACCTGGCGCGCGGCATGCCCCACGCCTCGGACCGTCTCGCGCAGGACCTGCTGTTTCTCTGCACGCAGGCCGTGGCCGCGCGCGCCAGCGACGCGCCGGTGCTGTCGGCGGTGCGCGCCAGCTACGGCCTGGAGCGCTTCCTGCCGGTCGACTACGAAGCCCTGCAGTTCGACCGCTTTGCCCCGGCACTGATCACCCAGGCCCGCAAGCGCATCGGCTCGGCCAAGGAAAGTTGGTCCTCGGTGACCGCGGGTGACCTCTCCCGCTTCAAGATGGTCAGCGACCAGTTCAGCCTGGTGACCGACTCCCTGGTCAAGCTGCATCCGCCCAGCGAGGCGCTGGCACAGGCGCTGACGCGGGTGATCGAGGCGACCGCAGTTTCCGGGCAGGCGCCCTCGCCGGACCTGGGGCTGGAAGTCGCCACCGCGCTGCTTTACCTGGAAGCGGCCTTCGACGACCTGGACCCGAAAGACACCCAGCTCACGGTTCGCAGCAACCGACTGGCGCAACGGCTGGACAGCGCGCGGGCCGGCCAGGCGCTGGCGCCAGACCCCTGGATGGAAGCGCTGTACCGGCGCCATAACGACAAACAGACCATGGAAAGCGTGGTGACCGAACTGCGCAGCCTGCTGGGCCAGCTGGAAAAATCGCTGGACAATTATTTCCGCACCCCGGAGGACAAGGCCCTGCTGGCGGCAGTGCCCGGGCAACTCGAACAGATGCGCGGCGTGATGGCGGTGCTGGACCTGGAACAGGCCGCGCTGGCCGTGGCGCACATGCGCGACCTGGTCAACCAGATGCTGCAGACCCCGATCACAGCGCAGGAGGCCCGCGCGGCCGGAACCTTCGACCGCCTGGGCAACAACCTGGGCGCACTGAGCTTCCTGATCGACATGCTCAACTACCAGCCGGCGCTGGCCCGGAAAAATTTCGTCTACAACGCGGAAAAAGGCGAACTGCAGGCCAGGACCAGCGACGCCGAACGCCAGCCCTGAAGAACTGTTAACCTGTGGCGGCGGGCACGGGGCCTGCAACACGGGGTTCTCCATTGGTCAGCAGCTCTGGCGCAAGCAAGATTGTCATCGTCAGTCCGGCACTGCGCGAAGCCAACAACGGCAACTGGCACACGGCGCGGCGCTGGGCGCAATTCCTGTCCGGCCGGCATGAGACCGCGCTGCTGGACGACTGGCCCGGCCCCGGGGCAGCATCGGCCGGCATCATGATTGCGCTGCATGCGCGCCGCTCGGCGCCGTCCATCCAGGCCTGGGCACGGCAGCACCCCGACAAGCCGCTGGTGCTGGTGCTGACCGGCACCGACCTGTACCGCGACATCCGCACCGATGCCGATGCGCAGCTGTCGCTGGCCCTGGCCAGCCAGCTGGTGGTGCTGCAGGAGGACGGCCTGCACCACCTGCCCCCCGACCTGCGTGCCAAGGCCTGCGTGATTTACCAGTCGGCACGGCCCCTGCGGACGGCGCACAAACCGCTGCGGCCGTTCCGGGCGGTGATGGTCGGCCACCTGCGGGATGAAAAAGACCCGCTGACCTGGCTGCGTGCCGCCGCCGCAGCGTATACCACGCCCATGCGCTTGGAGCAGATAGGCGCGGCGCTGCAGCCCGAACTGGCGCTGGCCGCCCAGGCGGCAGAGCAGTCGGTCGCCGGTTTCCGCTGGCTCGGCAACCTGCCGCGCGCCGCGGCGCGCCAGCACATCAAGCGTGCCCATGTGCTGGTCAACAGCTCGCTGATGGAAGGCGGCGCGCAGGTGATCATCGAAGCCGTCCAGTCCGGCACCGCGGTGCTGGCTTCCGCCGTCAGCGGCAACATCGGCATGCTGGGCGAGGACTACGAGGGCTACTTTCCCGCCGGCGACCACGCGGCGCTGGCCGCGCTGCTGCAGCGCTGTGCCACCGGGCCGGCCCTGCTGGCGCGGCTCGAACAGCAGTGCCGCGCGCGCGCCCACCTGTTCAGCCCCGACCTGGAAAAGCGCCTTGTCATAAACTTGGTCAACCGCGCACTGAAAGCCTCCCCATGAACGCCCCCGACAAACTCACCCCCACCCTGCCCGCCGTACCCCGCCTCAGCAGCCTGTCGCACGGCGGCGGCTGCGGCTGCAAGATCGCGCCCGGCGTGCTGGCCGAAATCCTGAAGAACTCGAGCAACCTGCCGATTCCCCCGCAGTTGCTGGTCGGCATCGAAACCGCCGACGATGCGGCGGTGTACCAGCTCAACGACGAGCAGGCGCTGATTGCCACCACCGACTTCTTCATGCCCATCGTGGACGACCCGTATGACTTCGGCCGCATCGCCGCGACCAATGCCATCAGCGACGTGTATGCCATGGGCGGCACACCGATCATGGCGCTGGGCCTGGTCGGCATGCCGATCAACGTGCTGCCGCTGGAGACCATAGGCGCCATCCTGCGCGGCGGCCAGGATGTCTGCCGTGATGCCGGCATTCCGATTGCGGGCGGCCACACCATCGATTCGGTCGAGCCGATTTACGGCCTGGTGGTGCTCGGGCTGGTTCACCCTTCGCGGGTCAAGAAAAACTCTGGCGCCCGCGCCGGCGATGTGCTGATCCTCGGCAAGCCGCTGGGTGTCGGCATCCTGTCGGCGGCATTGAAGAAGGATGCCCTCGACGCCGAAGGATACGCCCGCATGATTGCCGTGACCACCCAGCTCAACAAGCCCGGGATCTCGCTGGCACAAATGGACGGCGTGCACGCGCTGACCGACATCACCGGTTTTGGGTTGCTGGGCCACGGCCTGGAACTGGCGCGCGGTGCGAAGCTCAGGATGGAATTGAAGATGGACAGCATTCCGCTGCTGCCCGGCGTGCTGGAGCTGGCCGCGCAAGGCATGGTGACTGGCGCCTCGGGCCGCAACTGGGCCAGCTATGGCGCCGAAGTGAGCCTGCCTGCCGATATCAGCAGCGCCCAGCAGGCACTGCTGAGTGATCCCCAGACCAGCGGCGGCCTGCTGGTGTCCTGTGACCCCGCCATTGCAGCCGATGTGCTGGCCTGCTTCCACAGCCAGGGCTTTGCCGATGCGCGGCAGATTGGCCGCATGCTGCCGGGCAGCGGCGTGGAAATCATCTAGTCGCCCTCTCTTGCCCGGTGCGCCGCGGGCACCCGCTACGGGATAACACCGTCACAAAGCTGTCAGCTAGCCTTCTATAGTCCTCTATAGAATCCGTTCCGCGCCAACCTGCATCCGGCAGTCCTTCCGTGGAGGGCCTGCCGGATAGTTTTATGCGCGGACTCTTTTTCCTGGAGACACCATGCAGCAATTTCTCTCGCTGTCCCGCCTGATCGACACGTTCAGCACCTGGATAGGCAAACTCACCATGTGGCTGATCCTGGCCACCACCCTCATCAGCGCCGGCAATGCCATCGTGCGAAAGGCCTTCGACACCAGTTCCAACGGCCTGCTGGAAATCCAGTGGTACCTGTTTGCAGCCGTGTTCATGCTCGGTGCAGGTTACGGGTTCCTGCGCAATTCGCATGTCCGCATCGACTTCATCTCCTCACGGCTGTCCGACCGCACGCGCAACTGGATTGACGTCCTGGGCATTGTGTTCGTGTTGTTCCCGTTCTGCCTCCTGATGGTGAACCTGAGCTGGCCCTTCTTCGTCAACGCCTACACCAACGGCGAGATGTCGCAAAACGCGGGGGGCCTGATTCGCTGGCCGGTGTACCTGCTGGTGCCCGTCGGCTTCACAATTCTGGCGATTCAGGGCATCTCCGAACTGATCAAGCGTATCGCCTTTCTGCGCGGCGTGATCGAAGACCCGATTGGCGGCGAGTCGGCCAAATCGGACGAGCAAAAACACATTGAAGAGCTGGAGCGTATTGCCGCTGCCCGCCTGGCCGGAGAAAAATAAGATGGAAACCACCTTTCTGGCACAGCACTTTGTGCCGCTCATGTTTGCAGGACTGTTTGTCCTGTTGCTGACGGGCTTTCCCGTGGCTTTTGGGCTGGCCGCCACTGGCCTGGCCTTCGGTTTTATCGGCATGGAAGCGGGGCTTTTCCCGGCGACCCTGTTCCAGGCGCTGCCGTCGCGCATTTTCGGCATCATGCAGAACGACACGCTGCTGGCCATTCCCTTCTTTACCTTCATGGGCATCATCCTGGAGCGATCCGGCATGGCCGAGGACCTGCTGGAGACCGTGGGCCAAGTGTTCGGCCCGCTGCGCGGCGGTCTGGCGATTGCCGTGATTCTGGTGGGCGCACTGCTGGCCGCGACCACCGGTGTGGTTGCCGCCGCGGTGATCTCGATGGGCCTGATCTCCCTGCCCATCATGCTGCGTTATGGTTACAGCCGCGTCATCGCCACCGGCGTGATTACGGCCTCTGGCACATTGGCACAGGCCATTCCGCCCTCGCTGGTGCTGATCGTGCTGGCCGACCAGCTGGGCCGCTCGGTGGGTGACATGTACTCGGGTGCGCTGGTGCCTGGGCTGTTGCTGGTCGCCCTGTATATTGCCTTCATCGTCGTGGTTGCCTTTGTCAAACCAGCCATGGTGCCGCCGCTGCCGGTCGAAGCGCGCATCTACAAGGAGCCGGACGGCGCATCCGGCCACAAGTCGCTGATGTTCCTGTTCATCCTCTGCGCCGTTTCCGGCGTGGCTTGGGCCCAGGTGCATAACGCGGTGCTGACCCCGCTGCTTCAGCGTCCGCTGCCTGCACCCGGCGATGAGATCGTCATCCTGTCGATGACGCTGGCTTCACTGTTGGGCCTGGCCCTGGCCATCATCAACCGTGTCACCGGCATGGGCCTGCTGTCCAAGCTGGCAGAGCGCGTGACCTTTGTGCTGATGCCGCCGCTGATCCTGATCTTCCTGGTGCTGGGCACCATCTTTCTGGGCGTGGCGACGCCGACCGAGGGTGGCGCCATGGGCGCGCTGGGCGCGCTGATCCTGGCCCTCGGCAAACGCCGCATGACCATGCCCCTGCTCAAACAGGCGCTGGAGAACACCGCCAAACTCGCGTCGTTCGTGCTGTTCATCCTGATCGGCTCCACGGTGTTCAGCTTCACCTTCAACGCCGCCGACGGCCACATCTGGGTCGAGCACCTGTTCGAGGGCATCCCCGGCGGCGCCTGGGGCTTCCTGATCGTGGTCAACCTGCTGGTGTTCATTCTGGGCTGCTTCATCGACTTCTTCGAGATCGCCTTCATCGTGATCCCGCTGCTGGCGCCGGTCGCTGAAAAAATCCTGCCGGGTCTGGTGCCGGGCATGACCGCCGATGACGCCATGATCTGGTTCGGCGTGATCATCGCCATGAACCTGCAGACCTCCTTCCTGACCCCGCCCTTCGGGTTTGCCCTGTTTTACCTGCGCAGTGTGGCGGCGAAATTCGACTACCGCGACCGCGTCACCGGCGCCACCATTCCGGCAGTGACCACGTCCCAGATTTACAAGGGGTCGATTGCCTTCATCATCCTGCAGCTGATCATGGTGGCCGCCATCATGATCTTTCCGGCCCTGGTTACGGGCGGCATCGAAAAGGTCGACAAACTCAATGCCGAGCAGGTGCTGGAGCAGCTGCAAATGCCGAAGTCGGAAGAAGAGATCAAGGAAGAAGCCGATACCGAAGCGGCTGAGGCTGCCGAGGCGGCCGGCAAGGAAGAAGACCCGATGAAAGCCCTGGAGGAAGCCACCAAGCCCAAGGATGTGAAGAAGCCCTGAACTTCAGATCCCCCGGCATCCTGAAGAGGCTCGCGCACGCGAGCCTTTTTTTTGGCCGACGCTGGCCGCATTCAGGGGCACGAGCAGACGGTGAAACCGCGACGCCCCGGTGCCGGTGATGGACGCCGGCACCACCAGGGCAGCAGCCCCTGCGCACGGACCCGGGCCCGCCCATAAAAAAACCCCGCCGGAGCGGGGTTTGGACAGACCGGCTGGACTTACAGCTTCTGGGCCTGCATGAACTGGTCGAAGCGCATTTCCGTGAACCGGAACCACAGGTTCTGGTCCTTGCGGAAAGCGGAGTAGTCGGCGTAAATTTTCTTCCAGTCGGGATTGCTGGCACTCATCTCGGCATACAGAGCCATCGACTCCTTGAAGGCCGCATCCATCACGGGCTTGGGGAAAGGCAGCACCTTGGTTTTGGCCGCGACGAGCTGCTTGAGCGCCTCGGGGTTCCGGGCGTCGTACTTGGCCTGCATGTCGGTGTGCGCATAGGCAGCGGCAGACTCGAGGATGGCCTTGTTCTCGGGCGACAGCTTGTCGTAGGCGGTCTTGTTGACAAAAGCGTCCAGCTGCGGACCACCTTCCCACCAGCCGGGGTAGTAGTAGAAAGGAGCGACCTTGTTGAAGCCCAGCTTCTGGTCGTCATACGGTCCCACCCACTCGGCGGCGTCGATGGTGCCCTTCTCCAGCGCCTGGTAGATCTCGCCGCCGGGAATGTTTTGCGGCACGGCACCCATGCGGGTGAGCACCTTGCCGGCGAAGCCGCCGACACGGAACTTCAGGCCCTTGATGTCGGCAACACTCTTGATCTCCTTGCGATACCAGCCGCCCATCTGCGCGCCGGTGTTGCCCATGGGGAAGTTGACGATGTTGTACTTGCCGTAAAACTCGCGCATGAGTTTCAGGCCGTTGCCCTGGTACATCCACGCGGTCATCTGGCGGCTGTTGAGACCGAAGGGAATGGCACAACCCAGAGCGAAAACGTCGTTCACGCCGAAGAAATAGTAGGGCGCGGTGTGGACCATTTCGGTCGTGCCCTTCTGGACGTTGTCGACCATGCCGGCGATGGGAGGCATCAGCTCACCACCGGGGTGCACCGAGATCTGGAACTTGCCGCCAGACATCTCGCCCACCTTCTTGGCAAAGGTTTCTGCAGCGCCGTAAATCGTGTCGAGGGCTTTCGGAAAGCTCGATGCCAGGCGCCAGCGAATGGCTTCCTGGGCATGCACGGCCGGTGCTACGCCAGCGGCAAGCACACCGGCAATACCGGCATTTTTGATAAGGGAACGACGATCCATGAATAGACTCCAGGTAATTTTGGGAAACACGGCTTGTGGCCGGGCCTTCAACTTTTGAAAGTTGTGCCCGATTGTAAAACTCGCTTTTTGCGGCTTAAGGGCGGGTTTTCCCTGCGGAAAATCGCGTTTCAAACACACAGTCAGCCAGTTGTCAGCCCGTCGAACCGGCGCGGCTTCACAGCTTCTGGCTCTGCATGAAGCGGTCGAAAGTCGACTCCGTGAAACGAAACCAGAGGTTCTGGTCGCCCCGAAAGCGGGCGTAGTCCGCATACACCTTGCGCCACTTCGGATTGCTCAGCGACAACTCGGCGTATAGCGCCATGGACTCCTTGAAAGCCGCGTTCATCACATCGGCGGGAAAAGGCCTGAGCCGGGCGCCGGCCCCGACCAGCTGCTTGAGCGCCGTGGGGTTCCTGGCATCGTATTTGGCCTGCATCTCCACATGCGCCGCCGCGCTGGCAATTTTCAGGATGGCCTTGTTGACGCTGCTCAAGGCCTCATAGGCCTTGTGGTTGATGTACAGATCCAGCTGCAAGCCGCCTTCCCACCAGCCGGGATAGTAGTAGTTGGGGGCCACCTTGTTGAAGCCCAGCTTCTGGTCGTCGTAGGGGCCTATCCATTCGGCAGCGTCGATGGCGCGTTGCTCCAGCGCCTGGTAGATATCGCCGCCGGGAATATTCTGCGGAATGGCGCCCATGCGCTCGATGACCTTGCTGGTAAATCCACCGACGCGGAATTTCAGGCCTTTCATGTCCGCCAGTGAACGGATCTCCTTGCGGAACCAGCCGCCCATCTGCGCGCCGGTGTTGCCGCAGGCAAAGTTGATGATGTTGTAGTCCGCGTAAAACTCGCGCATCAGCTTCAGGCCGTTGCCCTCGAAAGTCCAGGCGCTCATCTGCCGGCTGTTCAGGCCGAAGGGGATCGCGCCGCCGATGGCAAAGGTCTCGTCCTTGTCCGCAAAATAATACGGTGCGGTATGCGCCGCCTCGACGGAGCCCCGGCGCACGTTGTCCACCACGTCGAAGGCCGGCATCAGTTCGCCGGCTGCATGCACCGAGATTTCGAACTTGCCGCCCGACACCGCGCGCACATGCTGGGCAAAACTTTCGGCTGCGCCGTAGATGGTGTCCAGCGACTGGGGAAAGCTGGACGCCAGGCGCCAGCGAACCGACGCCTGGGCCCACACGGCAGGCGCCACGCCGGCCGCGAGCACGCCGGAAATACCGGCATGTCTGATCAGGGCTCGACGTTTCATGGAACACTCCGGAAGGGGAAACCGGCCTGTGCTGGACAGGCCATCATCAGCGCAATCTGTCGCCTTGCCGGGATTGTAAAAAGCCCGGGGCCCGCAGCCTCACGGGTTTTCCCGTGCGCTCTCTAGCCGACCGACTTCAGCGCCGGCTTGGAGGCCTTGCCCGAGCTTGCCGGTACAGCGGCAAAACGTGCGCGGATCGCCCGCTCCATGCCGGCGGCATCCAGCCCCTGCTGCGCCAGCAAGCTGGCCGGGTCACCGTGCTCGGTGAACTCGTCACGCAGGCCCAGGTGCAACAAGGGCTTGCAAACACCGGCCTGGGCCAGCGCCTCGGCCACCGCGCTGCCCGCGCCGCCCATGATGGCGCCCTCCTCGACCGTCACCAGCGCCTCATGGCTGGCCGCCACCTGCAGCAGCAGTTCCTGGTCCAGCGGTTTGGCCCAGCGCATGTTGACCACGGTCGCGCCCAGCTTCTCGGCCGCCTGCAAGGCCGGGTACAGCAGCGTGCCGAAGGCCAGGATGGCGATGCCCTGGCCCTGGCGGCGGATCTCGCCCTTGCCGAAAGGCAGGGCATCGAGATGGGCCTGGGGCGCCACGCCAGCGCCGGCGCCGCGCGGGTAACGCACGGCCACCGGGTGGTCCTGCGCATAGGCACTGCTGAGCAGCATGCGGCATTCGTTTTCGTCGGCCGGGCAGGCCACACTCATGTTGGGGATGCAGCGCAGGTAGGGGATGTCATAAGCACCGGCATGGGTGGCGCCATCGGCCCCCACCAGCCCGGCACGGTCCAGCGCGAACACCACCGGCAGGTTCTGCAGTGCCACGTCGTGGATCAGCTGGTCGTAGCCGCGCTGCAAAAAGGTCGAGTAGATCGCCACCACCGGCTTGAGGCCCTCGCAGGCCATGCCGGCGGCAAACGTGACCGCGTGCTGCTCGGCGATGCCGACGTCGTAGTACCGCTCCGGGAAACGCTGGTGAAACTCGACCATGCCGGAGCCCTCGCGCATGGCCGGCGTGATACCGACCAGCCGGCTGTCTTTTTCGGCCATGTCGCACAGCCAGTGGCCGAACACCTGGGTGAAGGTCTGTTTGGCGGGCGCGGTGGACTTCTGCAAGCCCATCGCGGGATCGAA
>JAUXPP010000036.1 GCA_030683705.1 Polaromonas sp.
CCGGCCATGCTCAAGGACCTGAAACACATGCTGGAGCAAAAGGGCTTCAACGAGGGCAATACCTCCAAGCCCGGCGACTTCGTGATTGAACGCGCCTTCGCAGATCAGTGACGCCAGGCCTTGTCGCCCCCTGACCACGCCATGAGCCCCAAGACCGCCAAACCTGCCGTAGCCGGCCCTGCGAAAACCGCCAGGGCCGCGCGAGCCCGCACGCCCGCCGCACGCCTGGCGTCGGCAAAACGGCCCGGGGTGCGCGAGCAGGCGGCGCAGACCACGCGTGACAACATCCTGCGGGCCGCGACCAAGGTGTTTGCGCGTTACGGTTACGACGGTGGCAGCGTGGAGAAAATTTCCCAGTCGGCCAGGTCCTTCGACCGGATGATCTACTACTACTTCGGCAGCAAGGAAGGCCTGTTCATCGAGGTGCTGGAAGACATGTACCGGCGCATGAACGATGCCGAGCTTGAACTGACGCTGGACCTGGAGCAGCCGGTGGACTCGCTCAAGGACGTGATCAATTTTGTCGTCAGCTACTACAGCAAAAATCCCGAGTTCATCACACTGCTGAACACCGAGAACCTGCACCGCGGCAAGCACATTTCCAAATCGGCCCGGGCCCGGGAATACTCGTCGCCGGCGATCGCCATCATCCGCCAGTTGCTCGAAAGCGGCGTGGCCAAGGGCGTGTTCCGCGCCGATGTTTCCGCGCGCAACGTCTACCTGCTGATCGCGGCAACCGGTTACTTCTACATTTCCAACCGCCACACGCTGTCGGCTTTCCTGGGTGAAGACCTGCAGACACCGGAAGCCCTGGCGCAGTGGCAAGCCTTCATCATCAGCACCGTGCTGCGCACCGTGATGCTGAACCCCTGACCCCCTTCGAAAGTCAATCATGGCAGAAGCAGCGACCAGCGGAAAGTCCGGAAAAGTTGTCATCACCAACATCGGCCTGCTGCTGTCAGGCGATATCGACAACCCCATCCTGGACGCCGACACCATCGTCGTGAACGACGGCCTGATTGTGGCGGTCGGCAAGGCGAAGGACTGCGACCTGGCGCATGCCCGGACCACCATCGACGCGCACCAGACCTGTGTCGCGCCCGGCCTGATCGACAGCCATGTGCACCCGGTGTTCGGCGACTGGACGCCGCGGCAAAACCAGATCGGCTGGATCGACTCCACCATGCACGGCGGCGTGACCACCATGATCTCGGCCGGCGAGGTTCACCTGCCCGGACGGCCCAAGGACATCGTCGGCCTGAAGGCGCTGGCCATCACGGCGCAGCGCGCCTTCGACAATTTCCGCCCCGGCGGCGTGAAGGTGCTGGCCGGCGCGCCCGTCATCGAAAAAGGCATGGTCGAGCAGGACTTCAAGGACCTGGCCGAAGCCGGTGTGAGCCTGCTCGGCGAAGTCGGCCTCGGTTCGGTCAAGGCCGGTTATGAAGCGAAGGAGATGGTGGCCTGGGCGCGCAAGTACGGCATCCAGAGCACCATCCACACCGGCGGCCCGTCGATTCCCGGCTCCGGCCTGATCGACAAGGATGTGGTGCTGGAGGCCGATGCCGACGTGATCGGCCACATCAACGGCGGCCACACGGCGCTGTCGGAGCAGCATGTCTGCGAACTTTGCGAAAAATCCTCGCGGGCCATCGAGATCGTGCACAACGGCAACGAGAAGGTCGCGATTGCCGCGGCCCAGGCCGCCTTGCAGCTCAAATGCCCGCACCGCGTGATTCTGGGCACCGACGGCCCGGCCGGCTCGGGTGTGCAGCCGCTGGGCATGTTGCGGCTGATCGCGCTGCTGTCCAGCCTGGGCAACATCCCGGCGGAACTGGCCTTCTGTTTTGCCACCGGCAACACGGCGCGCATCCGCAAGCTCAACTGCGGCCTGATCGAGGTCGGCCGCGATGCCGACTTCGTTTTCATGGACCGGGCCCAGCACACCGCCGGCCGCGATCTGCTCGACAGTGTGCAACGCGGCGACATCCCGGGCGTGGGCATGGTGATGATTGACGGCATCGTGCGCTGCGGCCGCAGCCGCAACACGCCGCCGGCGACGACCATTCCCAGCGTGGTGGATCCGTCCTGAGGCGCCATGCCACAGTTCTCCTCACCGACCCGCGATGAACTCGCGCTGCTGGAACCGCTGGAGCGGCTGGGCCTGGCCGACATCGTGCTGGTCGCCACCGCTGCGCAGGCCGACGACGCCTGGAAACGCCTGTCGGGCTGCAGCGCGCTCGGTTTCGACACCGAGTCCAGGCCCACATTTTTTCGCGACCAGGTCTCCGAAGGCCCGCATGTGGTGCAACTGTCCACGCTGGACCGGGCCTGGGTGTTCCAGCTTTTCGATGTGCGTTGCCGCGAGATCGTGGCCACCCTGCTCGAGGCCGACCACATCACCAAGGTCGGATTTGGCCTGGCCGGCGACCACACGCAGATTCGCCGGACCCTGGGCGTGGAGCCGCGCAATGTGCTGGACCTGAACGTGGTATTCCGCAAAAAGGGCTATGCGAAAGAGATCGGCGTGCGCGGTGCGGTGGCCGTGCTGTTCAATCGCCGCTTCCTGAAATCGAAAAAAGCCACCACCTCCAACTGGGCCAACCGGCAGCTCAGCGAGAGCCAGCTGGTCTACGCTGCCAACGACGCCTGGGCGGCGATGCGGGTATTCGACGCTCTGGGTTTGCCGCCGGGCCAGCGCGCGTAAACACTGAAACTTGCGCCAGCTGAGCGACAAAGGCCGCCCCAGGCCGTCCTGGACGGCAGTGGGCAGGTACCGGTCAAGGCCTGTGCAGGCAATGCGTGCCCGCTCCCGGGAATGTGGAACGGGCCGTCATGCCGCGATGGGCATGACTGGCCCGGCCATGGTCCTGCTTCAGCCGCCCAGCAGGCCCTGAATGATGTCCACAATCAGGTTGTTTTGCTGCTGCACCAGGACGATGTCGCCATCAATGCGGGCATAGCGATAGCCGTAGGGTGCAGGCGGCAGCTGCGCAATGACGGGCTGGGGCACGGCATAGGTCATGACGCCTCGTGGTATCGGCTGACCCACGGCCCAACTACGTGCTTGACCCGGGGGCATGCAGCCATTGTTCTTCTTGGCCAGGCCCGGAGGGCATTTTTTGCCGTTCGAATAGTTGGTCTCGTAATACTGGCGGACCACCGTACGCTGCTGATCGTTGAAATAGGTGCCGGGTTGAATGTCTTTGCGCTCGCGCTTCGCGGCCTTGCCCTGCTCCTTCGATTCGTGTTTTTGCTGTTTTCCCTCATATTTCTGGGAGTGCTTGCCGTTGCCGTTGCCGTTGCCTTTTCCGCGGTGGTCGTCGTCATTTCCCTTCGACAATGCCGGCCCCGCAAGTAGAAGGGTCGTGATGGCCAGGGTCACGATGCGGGTTTTGGGTGAAAAATAAGTCATGACGTGTTTCCTTTGAACCTTGATTGGCTCATGAAAAAGTGTGTTCCTTTTTCTTACACGGCGACGTAGGATTTTTCACCATGTGGAAGTAGGTCATCCGCTTGCACAGACACCGTGAGCGCAACCAGGCTCGCCAGGCGGAACGTCGGGAAACCGCAGGCTCACTCGCCAGCTTCGGGATCCTGCAGGGACGCCTCGCCGCCGTGTTCCGCATCCAGCGGCCGCGGCCGGTGCGTGCGCCGGCCCTCTTTGGCCAGCAGTTCGAGGTAAAAGCTGTCGGCGCCCTCCCTGGCAGCGGCGTCCACCAGCGGCAGGATGGTGGCGAAATGCACAACAGCTGCTGTGTCCTCGGTGGCACCGAAGCGGCAATCAAAATCCCAGAAATCCACCCCTTCGGGCAGCGGTACGCGCCGCTGGCGCCTGACGTATTTGCGGATGTCATGTTTGACCGCGTCCAGCACGCGGTCGCGGTTCTTGCCTTCGATGTTGAGCTTGAATGTCTTTTTCACGGATGCCTTAAAAGTCGGTCGGTGCCCGGCCCCTGGAAAGGGCCGCCAGGCCATCTGCCGATTATGCGGCTTGCCCTGCAGCGCGCCCGGGCTGGCGGGCTTAAACTGGACGTTTGCAGGGCCTGTGCGCCCGCGCACCTCACAAAGCCCTGTTCATGTCATTTTCCTTCCTGGGCTTGTCCCCTGCCCTGCTGCGCGCCGTCAGCGCCCGGGCCTATCTGAGCCCCACCGCCATCCAGGCGGCAGCGATTCCGGCCGTGCTGCAGGGCTGCGACGTGCTGGCCTCGGCGCAGACCGGCTCGGGTAAAACCGCTGCCTTTGCATTGCCGCTGCTGCAGTTGTTGCAGCAGGCGCCCGGAGAAAAACCGCGACGCGTGCGCCTGCTGGTGCTGGTGCCCACGCGCGAACTGGCCGCGCAGGTCGGTCAGGAAATACGCAGCCTGGGCCAGCATTTACCGCAGGCGCTGAAGGTCGCAATTGTTTTCGGCGGCGTGTCCATCAATCCGCAGATGATGAATTTGCGCGGTGGCGCCGACATCGTGGTCGCCACGCCGGGCCGGCTTCTGGACCTGGCCGGCCACAACGCCGTGATTCTGTCGGGCGTGACGGCGCTGGTGCTCGACGAAGCCGACCGCCTGCTGGACCTCGGCTTTGCCGACGAACTCCACCGCATTCTTGCGCTGCTGCCGGCCAGGCGGCAGAACCTGTTTTTCTCGGCGACCTTCCCCCCGCCGGTCCAGGCGCTGGCCACGCAGTTGCTGCGCGAGCCCGTGCATATCGATGCGCCGGCCGAACCCGAGGGCGAACCCGACATCACGCAGCGGGCGATCGCGGTCGATGGGGGCCGGCGCACGCAACTGTTGCGGCACCTGATCACGCAAAACACCTGGCGCCGGGTACTGGTCTTTGTCGCGACCAAACACGCGGCCGAAATCGTCGCCGACAAATTGCGCAAGGTCAGGATTTATGCCGAACCCTTCCATGGCGAGTTGAGCCAGGGCAAACGCACACAGGTGCTGGCCGACTTCAAGGCGTCGCGGCTCAAGGTGGTGGTCGCCACCGACGTGGCCTCGCGCGGCATCGACATCGCGCAACTGCCGGTGGTGGTGAACTACGACCTGCCACGATCGGCCCAGGACTATCTCCACCGCATAGGCCGCACCGGCCGCGCCGGTGAAAGCGGGCTGGCCGTGAGTTTTGTCAGCGCAGACACCGAAGCGCATTTCCGGCTCATCGAAAAGCGCCAGGGCGTGACGCTGGCGCTGGAGCAGGTCGAAGGCTTCGAACCGCAGCAAGCCGCGTCTGGCGCGCCTCCAGGCTACGCCGCGCCTTCCACCGGCGGCATCAAGGGCAAACGGCCCAGCAAAAAAGACAAGCTGCGCGCCGCGGCCGCTGCTGCCGGCGACAACCCGCCCTGAGCGCCTCAGTCGCCGGCGTCTACCCGGGCGTTCACGCTGGTGATGGCATAGCCTTTTTCGCCGATCTGCTGCTCCAGCCCGGCAATCGCGTATTTGTCCATCTGTTCGGCCCGGGCGCCGCCTTCCAGTCCGCGCGCCTCGGTCTCCCAATCGGTATTGGTGGCCTCCTCGGGAATCACCCGACCCTCGGGCACGGCCAGGTAGGTATAACGGTGGCCCGATTCGGCCCGGCGGTAAATATCCACTCGCATGCTTGCTCCTTGACACTTGCTGGACACCCCACCTTAGCGCAGTACCAGGGCAGCGTCTAGGAGAAACCCGCATTCGCGATTTGCAGCGCTTGCAGATCTGCACACCCCGGCACAACCGCTCCTTTTTTGATAGCTGCTTGCGCATGAAGGACGAGGGTTACAGGCGCTTCCTGCCTGAGAATCTGGAGCCGGGGCAGGCACGCGAGCGCCGCAGACACGCAGGTGACCGCCAGCCCCGGCCATCCGCGCTAAGCTGCGCCGCATCGCGCCGGCATCCGGCGTCCACACCAGGAGCACACCCATGAAAGACCTTTTTTCCCTGCAGGGCCGTACCGCCCTGATCACCGGCGGCTCGCGCGGCATAGGCCGCATGATTGCCGCGGGTTTTCTGGCGCAAGGCGCGCGGGTCTACATTTCGGCACGAAAAGCTGCGGCTTGCGACCAGACCGCCAAAGAACTCTCCAGCCAGGGCCACTGCGTCTCGCTGCCCGCCGACGTGTCGACGGCCGAAGGCATGGCCGGCCTGGTCGCCGCTTTTTCCAGGCACGAAGACCAGCTCGACATCCTGGTCAACAACGCCGGCGCGGCCTGGGGCGCACCCTTCGACGAGTTCCCGGAAAACGGCTGGGACAAGGTGGTGGACCTGAACCTCAAGACACCCTTTTTCCTGACCCAGGCGCTGGCGCCGCTGCTGCGCAAGGCGGCGGCGCAGCGGCCGGCCAAGGTCATCAACATCGCCTCCATCGACGGCATCTCGGTCAACCCGATGGAGACCTACTCCTACGCGGCCAGCAAGGCGGGCCTGATCCAGCTGACACGCCGCATGGCCCTGCGCCTGATCCAGGACAACATCGTCGTGACGGCCATCGCGCCGGGCGCGTTTGCCTCCGACATGAACAAGGACGCGCGTGATCATGGGGAAGCCGTTGCGGCCCGGGTTCCCGCGGGACGCGTCGGTGAAGACGCCGACATGGCCGGTGCGGCAATTTATCTGGCTTCGCGTGCCGGCGACTATGTGGTCGGATCCACGCTGGTCGTCGATGGCGGGGTGACACACGCGCGCTAGCGGCCGTGGCCACGCGACCAGACAGCAAGCCGCCTGCATCCCTGTTTTTTCTTTTGCCGGGGTTGATGGGTACCGCGCCGGATGGCCGGGGAAAAGCCGCGGCCTGGCCGTCATTTTTACCCTCTGCCGCACGGCACGTAAAACTACCTAAGTCCTAACCCGCTCACGCCAGACAACACGAATCGCTAGCATCCAACTCTCTGTCGCGGGCTTGTCGGCCCGTGACGTCATTGTTTGTAGCCGGAGATCAATTTGTCAGCGGAGTTCATTCTTGAAACGCGGGGTTTGACCAAGGAATTCAAGGGATTCGTGGCCGTCAACCAGGTGGACCTGAAGGTCCAGCGCGGACACATCCACGCGCTGATCGGCCCCAACGGCGCCGGCAAGACCACCTTCTTCAACCTGCTGACGAAATTCCTGCACCCGACCACGGGAACGATTCTTTTCAACGGTACCGACATCACCACCGAACAGCCGGCCCAGACCGCGCGGCGCGGCATCGTGCGCTCCTTCCAGATCTCGGCCGTGT
>JAUXPP010000049.1 GCA_030683705.1 Polaromonas sp.
TCGGCACCGAAGGTAAGCTCGGCGGCCAGGCGCAGGTCCCGGGCGTCGCCGGCACCTGGGCCGATCTGACCGACAATGTGAACCTGATGGCCGCCAACCTGACCGGCCAGGTGCGCAATATCGCCGAGGTCACCACCGCGGTGGCGCGTGGCGACCTGTCCAAAAAAATCACCGCCGACGTGCGCGGCGAGATCCTCGAGCTCAAGAACACCATCAACACCATGGTCGACCAGCTCAACGGTTTTGCCGGCGAGGTCAGCCGGGTGGCGCGCGAGGTCGGCACCGAAGGCGCGCTGGGCGGCCAGGCCCAGGTGCTGGGCGTGGCCGGCACCTGGAAGGATTTGACCGACAACGTCAACTCCATGGCCTCCAACCTGACGGCCCAGGTTCGCAACATCGCCGATGTGGCCACGGCCGTGGCCAACGGCGACCTGTCCAAGAAGATCACGGTGGACGTCAAGGGCGAGATCCTCGAGCTGAAGAACACCCTGAACACCATGGTGGACCAGCTCAACGGCTTTGCTTCGGAGGTGACCCGCGTGGCGCGCGAGGTCGGCACGGACGGCAAGCTGGGCGGCCAGGCCCAGGTGCGCGGCGTGGCCGGCACCTGGAAAGACCTGACCGACAACGTCAACTCCATGGCCAACAACCTGACCGGCCAGGTGCGCAACATCGCCGACGTGACCACCGCCGTGGCGCGCGGCGACCTGTCGCGCAAGATCACGGTGGAGGTCAAGGGCGAGATCCTGGAGCTCAAGAACACCATCAATACCATGGTGGACCAGCTCAACGGTTTTGCCTCGGAGGTCACGCGGGTGGCACGCGAGGTCGGCACCGAAGGCCGGCTCGGCGGCCAGGCCGAGGTGCCGGGTGTGGCCGGCACCTGGAAGGACCTGACCGACAACGTCAACTTCATGGCCTCCAACCTGACCGGCCAGGTCCGCAACATCGCCGACGTGGCCACCGCGATTGCGCGCGGCGACCTGTCGCGAAAGATCACGGTGGAGGTCAAGGGCGAAATCCTGCAGCTCAAGCAGACCATGAACACCATGGTGGACCAGCTCAACGCCTTTGCCGGCGAGGTCAGCCGGGTGGCGCGCGAGGTCGGCACCGACGGCAAGCTAGGCGGCCAGGCCGAGGTCGAAGGTGTGGCCGGCACCTGGAAGGACCTGACCGACAACGTCAACTCGATGGCCTCGAATCTGACCGGCCAGGTGCGCAACATTGCCGAAGTGACGATTGCGGTGGCCAACGGCGACCTGTCCAAGAAGATCACGGTGGACGTGCGCGGCGAGATCCTGCAGCTCAAGGAAACCATCAACACCATGGTGGAGCAGCTGCGCTCCTTCGCCTCCGAGGTCACGCGGGTGGCGCGCGAGGTCGGCACCGAGGGCCGGCTCGGCGTGCTGGCGGTGGTGCCTGGCGTGGCCGGCACCTGGAAGGATTTGACCGACTCGGTCAACACCATGGGCGCCAACCTGACTTCGCAGGTGCGCAACATCGCGGAAGTGACCACCGCCGTGGCGCGCGGGGACCTGAACCGCAAGATCACGGTGGACGTGAAAGGCGAAATCCTCGAACTCAAGAACACCATCAACACCATGGTGGACCAGCTCAACTCCTTCGCCGGCGAGGTGACGCGGGTGGCGCGGGAGGTCGGCACCGAAGGCAAACTCGGCGGCCAGGCGCAGGTCGGCGGCGTGGGCGGCACCTGGAAGGACCTGACCGACAACGTCAACTTCATGGCCTCCAACCTGACCGAGCAGGTGCGCGGCATCGTGAAGGTGGTGACGGCCGTGGCCAACGGCAACCTGACCCAGCGCCTGACAGTGCAGGCCAAGGGCGAGGTGGCGGCGCTGGCCGACACCATCAACGGCATGACCGACACGCTGGCGACCTTTGCCGACCAGGTGACCAACGTGGCGCGCGAGGTCGGCGTGGACGGGCGCCTTGGCGGTCAGGCCAACGTGCCGGGCGCGGCCGGCACCTGGAAAGACCTGACCGGCAACGTCAACCTGCTGGCGGCCAACCTGACCACCCAGGTGCGCGCGATTGCCGAGGTCGCCACCGCCGTGACCAAGGGCGACCTGACGCGCTCCATCCAGGTCGATGCCAAGGGCGAGGTGTCCGAACTCAAGGACAACATCAACACCATGATCTCGAACCTGCGCGAGACCACGGAAAGCAACCGCGAGCAGGACTGGCTCAAGACCAACCTGGCGCGCTTCACCGGCATGTTGCAGGGCCAGCGCGAACTCAACACCGTCGGCAAGCTGCTGCTGTCGGAACTGGCGCTGCTGGTCCATGCACACCAGGGCACCGTCTATCACTGCAGCGGCACCGTCAGCGACGGCGAGATGACCCTGCTGTCGAGTTACGCCCAGGCGGGTTCCGTCAAACTGGCAGACACCATCAGCCTCGGCGAAGGCCTGGTGGGCCAGTGCGCAGTCGAGAAACGCCGCATCCTGATCGCCGACGCGCCGTCCGACTTTGTCACCGTGGCGTCCAGTCTCGGCGAGTCGCGACGCGTCAGTGTCGTGGTGCTGCCGGTGCTGTTCGAGAACGAAACCAAGGCCGTGATCGAGCTGGCTTCGCTGCACCCGTTTTCCACCATCAACCTCAACTTCCTGGACCAGCTCGCGCTGAACATCGGCGCGGTGTTCAACACCATCGAGGCGACCATGCGCACCGAGGGCCTGCTGACCCAGTCGCAACAGCTGACGGTGGAGTTGCAGTCGCGGCAAAGCGAGCTGCAGCAAACCAACGAGGAACTCGGAACCAAGGCGCGCCTGCTCGCCGAGCAGAATGCCGAGGTCGAACGCAAGAACCGCGAGGTCGAACAGGCGCGCGGCGCGCTCGAGGAAAAAGCGTCCGAGCTGGCGCTGACGTCCAAGTACAAATCGGAGTTCCTGGCCAACATGTCGCACGAGCTGCGCACGCCGCTGAACTCCATCCTGATCCTGAGCCAGCAACTGGCGGAAAACGCGCCCGGAACGCTGTCACCCAAGCAGGTGGAGTTTTCCCGCAACATCAACTCGTCCGGCAGCGACCTGCTGCACCTGATCAACGACATTCTGGACCTGTCCAAGATCGAGTCGGGCACGGTCACGGTGGAGGTCGAGGAGATTTCGTTTGCCGGCCTGCGCGACAACATCGACCGCAACTTCCGCCATGTGGCCGAGGCCAAGAACCTGCCCTTCCACATCCGGTTCTCCGACGACCTGCCGCGCTCCATGGACAGCGATCCCAAGCGCCTGCAGCAGGTGCTCAAGAACCTGCTGTCCAACGCCGTCAAGTTCACCTCGCAGGGCCAGGTGGAAGTCCGCGTCGGCCTGGCCACCGAAGGCTGGACCCCCGATCACCCGGTACTGAGCCAGGCCCAGCAGGTGGTGGCCTTCGCCGTCGAGGACACCGGCATCGGCGTGGCACCCGAGAAGCAGCGCCTGATCTTCGAGGCCTTCCAGCAGGCCGATGCCGGCACCTCGCGCAAGTACGGCGGCACCGGCCTGGGCCTGGCCATCAGCCGTGAACTGGCGGTGCTGCTGGGAGGCGAGATCCGGCTGAACAGCGTTCACGGCAAGGGCAGCTGTTTCACGCTGTACCTGCCGCTGCACTATGTCGGCTCGGACGGCGCCGCGACCCTGCCGTCCGGGGCTGCAACGCCCGACAATCAGCGCTCGGTCACCGCCCTGCCCGCGGCCCGCGAGGAAACCATCGCCGACGACCGGGACAGCATCGCCACCGGCGAGCCGGTGCTGCTGATCGTGGAAGACGACCCGCACTATGCGCGCATCCTGCTCGGCCTGGCCAGGGACAAGGGCTTCAAGGGCATTGTCGCGACACGCGGCGCCCACGGCCTGGTGCTGGCACGCCAGTACCGGCCATCGGCGATTTCGCTGGACATCTTCCTGCCGGACATGCTGGGCTGGACTGTCCTGAACCAGCTCAAGCTGGACCCGGCCACGCGGCATATCCCGGTGCAGATCGTGACACTGGAAGAAGAGCGCCAGCACGGCCTGTCGCGGGGCGCCTTTGCCTACCTGGTCAAGGAGCCCACGACTGCCAGCCTCGAAGCGGCCTTCGACCGCATCAAGGAGTTCACCGAGCCGCGAACCAAACGCCTGCTGGTGGTGGAGGACAACGACATCGAACGCAATGCCGTGCTCGAGCTGCTCGGCCATGACGACATCGAGATCGTGGCGGCCGGCAGCGGCAGCGAGGCACTGGCCGCGATGAAGCAGGAGGCCTTCGACTGCGTCGTGCTGGACCTGCGGCTGCCTGACATGAGCGGCTTTGAATTGCTCGAAAAGGTGCATGCCGATCCGGACCTGATCGCCGTGCCGGTGGTGGTGTTTACCGGCAAGGACTTGAGCCGCGACGAGCAGGCCCGGCTGCATTCGATGGCAAAAAGCATTGTGCTCAAGGATGTGCGCTCGCCCGAGCGGCTGCTGGACGAAACGGCGCTGTTCCTGCACCGCGTGGTGACCGGGCTGCCGCCGCAAAAGCAGGAAATGCTGGAGCGTCTGCACAACTCGGCCGAGGTCCTGCGCGGGCGCAAGGTGCTGGTGGTCGACGACGACGCACGTAACATCTTCGCGCTGACCTCGGTGCTGGAAAATCACGAGGTCGAGGTGGTCAGCGCCACCAACGGCCGCCAGGCCATAGACATCATCAAGAGCACACCCGACATCGTGATGGTGCTGATGGACATCATGATGCCCGAGATGGACGGTTATGAGACCATGCGCGAGATCCGCAAGGACCCGCAGTTCCGCACGTTGCCCATCCTGGCGCTGACCGCGAAGGCCATGAAAGGCGACCGCGAGAAATGCCTCGATGCCGGCGCCAGCGATTACATTGCCAAGCCGGTCAACACCAACCAGTTGCTGTCGCTGATGCGGGTCTGGCTGTTCCGTTGATCCACCCAACCAGACCAGGCCCCACGTGAATAGCTCCCCTTCCCCGGCCGCAGTGGCAGCCGCGCCTGCCGACCAGGTCAATATCCTGATCGTCGACGACGAGCCGAGAAACCTGACCGTTCTGGAATCCATCCTGGATGATCCGGGCTACCGGCTGGTGCGCGCCCTCTCGGGCCAGGAAGCCCTGCTGGCGCTGATGGCCGATGAATTCGCGGTGCTGGTGCTGGATGTGCGCATGCCCGGCATGACCGGTTTTGAACTGGCGCAGATCATCAAGGAACGCAAAAAAACGGCGCGGGTGCCCATCATCTTCCTGACGGCCTACTACAACGAGGACCAGCACATCCTGGAGGGCTACGGCAGCGGCGCGGTGGATTACCTGCACAAGCCGGTGAACACGGCGGTGCTGCGCTCCAAGGTCGCGGTGTTTGCCGAACTGTTTTCCAAGGGCCGGGCCCTCGAGCTGGCCAATCGCACACTGACGACGGAGATCGGCGAACGCCGCAAGGCCGAAGACCGCCTGCGCGAGCTCAACGAGACGCTGGACCGGCGCGTCACCGAGCGCACCAACACCCTGGCATTGCGCGAGGCCGAGCTGCGGGACGCCAATCGCCGCAAGGATGAGTTCCTGGCCACGCTGGCCCATGAACTGAGGAACCCGCTGGCACCGGTGCGCAATGCGGTGCAGCTGCTGCGATTGAAGGGCCTGGCCTCGCCGGAGCTGCAATGGAGCGCCGAAGTGATAGACCGCCAGGTGCAGGCCATGAGCCGCCTGATCGATGACCTGATGGACGTGAGCCGCATCAACCAGGGCAAGATCGAGTTGCGCCAGGACTGGTTCACGGCCGAAGAAGTGCTGCGCGATGCGGTGGAATGCAGCCGCCCGCTGATCGACGAGTGCGGGCACCAGCTGGTGCTGTCCCTGCCGGGCGAGCAGCTGTCGCTGCATGCGGACCGTACCCGGCTGACGCAGGCCTTCATGAACCTGATGAACAACGCCGCCAAGTACATGGACCGCGGCGGGCGTATCGAGGTCAAGGCCAGGCAGGTCGGCAACGACATGGTGGTGACGGTGAAGGACAGCGGCATAGGCATTCCCGCCGACCGGCTGCAAAGTGTCTTCGAGCTGTTTTCCCAGGTCGAGACCGCGCTGTCGCGCTCGCGTGGCGGCCTCGGCATCGGCCTGTCGCTGACCCAGCGCCTGGTCGAAATGCACGGTGGCACGGTCTTGGCGCGCAGCGACGGACCGGGACTCGGCAGCGAATTCGAGGTGCGGCTTCCGCTTGCGGCACCACCTTCAACCGCGCCGTCGGACCCGGTTGCCCGGGATCCGGGGGCCGACAGCTTCACGGCCGCCGGAGAACTCCGCATCCTGATTGCCGATGACAACCAGGACGCCTGCGCCACCCTGGCCAGCCTGCTCGAGCTGATGGGCCACACGGTGCGACAGGCGAACGATGGCCAGGCTGCCGTGGATGCCGCCGCCGACTTTGATCCTCAGGTCGTGCTTCTCGACATCGGCATGCCCAAACTCAACGGCTACGAGGCCTGCGCGCAAATCCGCGCCCAGGCAGGCGGTGCGGCCCGCACCATTGTGGCCTGCACCGGCTGGGGCCAGGCCGATGACAGGCGCCGCTCGGACGAAGCCGGTTTTGACCAGCACCTGGTCAAGCCGGTGGATCCGGCCGTGCTGTTTGACCTGCTGGACACGGTGGCAGCCGGCGCCGGGGCGAAGTCCTAGGAGTCGCCCCCGGCCCGACGCGGCGGGCGATTCTTGTCCCAGATGGCCAGCAGGATCAGGCCGTAGCTGACCAGCCGGATGCTGTAATAAACGGGGAAATCCTCGCGCATCTCACCGCCCAGCACCAGGTAGCTGCGGTTCACAGCCTCCAGCCAGAACGAGACCGCGAAATACAGGAAGAAGCGGTCCCTGCTTTTCCACCAGAACCGGAAGAAAAAAAGGCCTACGGCCAGCGAGGCCAGCGCAACGGCGCCCGAGAGAAAATTTTCCATGGTGTGTTCCCCCCTTATTGCCTAGTCGTCCTGCCAGATCAGCCCGAACAGCAGCAGCAACAGCGCCGCCAGCGCCAAAGACACGCGCACGATCGAGAAGTCAACAGCCGGAAAGACCAGTTTGTCGAGCACAAGCAGCAGGTTGTTGAGCGCCAGCGCCGAAAAGCACAGCCCGCTCCAGAACAACAAGGGGAACCGGGTGCGGCGGTAGCTGCGCAACAACAGCCAGGCGCAGATCAGCGATGTGACCGCGCACAGGAGGTAAATGAGTTCAGGCATCGGGCTTCTTTCGCCAAATGAACGCATTGGCAAAATTTTCTGCCTTGCGTTCGTGGGTCGCGTGAATCAGGTGGGTCACATCCACCAGGTTGGAAGCATAAAACGCCGCCAGGCGATCCACCATGGCAGCAAGCTCGGGGGTTCGGGGCCGATAACAAAAGTCGGCGTTGCCATCCTCGGTCGGCACCACAATGCCGGCATCCAGCAGGGCCTGCAGCAGCTCTTCCGATTTCTTGTCGGCAACGTACAGGCGGCGGGCCAGCCGGCGCGCATCCCAGGGCAGTTCCGGCTCACGCCTGAGCAGCAGCATCGCTTCAAGATAAGGCACGGACCCCACGCTCATCAGGATGAAAGTCCTGAGATCTTGAGGTACTTGCATTTCGCTCATAAAGATGAAAGGTGGTGTTCAGGAATCGACGTGCGACAGCTTCAGGAAAACCCGGCCCGGTCCGGTTCAGGGACCAGTCACCATTATGCCGCCGCAAGCGGCGCGCTACCTGCTGTCGTGATCAAAACCCCAGGCGCGGGAATGCCGCGGTCGTGCTGCGACAGGCCGCGATCCATGGGCCGGGGCACGCCGGCACGAACTCAGGCGCGTGTCAGGTCGCCAAACATGGACGCCGTGCGGCGCCGCGCAGGCTGCACCTCACGCGGTGCCTCGTCCGGTGCCACGGTTTCGATCAGGCCCAGCGCCAGCAGTGAACGCAGCGATTCGTCGAGTGAGCGCGGCGGCATGAACTGCCGCAACTGCTGGAACCACACCCCCGGGCCACACATCTCCAGCACATCGCGCAGATAGGGTGACAGCGCGCCCGTGGTTTGCGCCTCTTTTTTGCCGTCCCGGTCCAGGCAGGCCCGGCCCCCGGGGGTCAGCCGGTAGCAACGTGAGGCGGGGCCGGGCGCGGTGGCTGTGACCTTGATGGAAGCCATGAATGTCTCCTTCGCGAACTTGCAGGCGGGACACGGCACCGGGTGCTGCCGCGGCCGTCGCCCGCACAGGGTTCCGGTATGCACACAGGGATACTGCAAAAAGTCTTCTGCAAACCCTGGATACATGGTGAACCTGCCAGCCATGAAGCACGCTTGACCCGCGTCAAGAGTCGACCCTCACCTGACACGAGGTTCTTGACTGCGGTCAATTTTTCCGGATTCAGTCGCTGCCGCGGTGCTCACCCGCCGGGCGGGACCCCGGCCATGGGCAGGCCCTTGCGGCGCTTGTCACAAGCCGCCGAAATCATGTCCAATCAGCAGATGACGCAGCCCCATCAAGCACCTCCACATCAACTCGCCCTGCTGCAAGCGCGCGATGTGTGTTTTTCGCACCCGGGGCGCGCCCTGTTCAGCCACTGGTCGGCCGACATCCCGCCCGGGCTCACCCTGGTTCGCGGCGATGACGGAAGCGGCAAAACCAGCTTGTTGCGGCTGCTGGCCGGACAGTTGCCGGCACAGGCCGGCGAGTTGCATCTCCACGGCCTGTCCCTGCGCGATGCGCCGGACGCCTACCGGGCGCAGGTGTTTTTCACCGAACCGCGCACCGAGGCCTTCGACGCCTTGACACCGCCGCAGTACTTCGAGGCGCAGCGGCTGCGTTATCCTGGTTTCGATACGCAGGAGCTCCAACGCATCCTGGACGGCCTGGCGCTGGACGAGCAGATGGGCAAGCAGCTTTTCATGCTGTCCACCGGCTCGAAGCGCAAGGTCTTCCTGGCCGCTGCCTTCGCTTCGGGCGCGTCGCTCAGCTTGCTCGACATGCCGTTCGCGGCGCTGGACAAGCGCTCCATCGCCTGTGTTATGGGCCTGCTGGAGCAGGCCGCCAGTTCGGCCCGGCGCGCCTGGGTGGTGGCCGACTACGCCGCGCCGGCCGGTCTGCGTCTGGCCAGCGTGATCGACCTCGGCTGATCTTCGGTACGCTATCGAATTTATAGCTTGTTACGCACACCGGGCAGGGGCTGGTGCGCGATTCGACCCTCAACCCCGGGCTGTTGCCAGGCCTGCCACTTCGTCTGCCGGGGTCAGCATGCAGGGGGCATACACATCGAGCGCGCGCTGGTAGACACGCGTCTGGATGCCCAGCAAGCCCAGCACCGAGTGAAAGTAGTTGTCGTGCGAGACCGGCAGGTCGGCCCGATCGCGCAGGCAGGGGGTGGCCAGGGCGGTCCGCCTGGCAAAGCCCGGGGACACCCAGGTGATCCACGGCACATGCTTCTGCACATCAGGCGCAATCAGGTAAGGCATGCCGTGCAGGTAGAGATTGTTCTCGCCCAGCGATTCCCCGTGGTCTGCCACGTAGACCATGGCCGGGTCGTAGGCCGCCTGCTGCTGCGAGAGCCAGGCGATGGTCGATGCCAGGAAATGGTCGGTGTAGGCGATCGAGTTGTCGTAGGCGTTGAGCAGCGCCTCGCTGCTGCAGCCCTGCAGGTCGTTGCCCGTGCATTCGGGACTGAAGCGCTTGAGCGCAGCCGGAGAGCGCAGGTGGTAGGCCGGGCCGTGGCTGCCCATCTGGTGCAGCACGACAACCACGCCGCGTTCACGGCGCGCGGCCGGCAAGTCCGCGATGCGCCGGTCCAGCCCCTCTAGCATGATGCCGTCGAAGCACTGCCCGTCCGGGCACAGTTGCGGATGGGCCTGCTCGCCGGTGGCTACCGTGGTCACGCGGTCGCAGGTGCCCTTGCAGCCGGACTGGTTGTCGACCCAGAGCACCGCCATGCCGGCATGCTGGATCACGTCGAGCAGCCCTTCGGAATGTTGCCTGTGCGCCTCAAACCCCTGGCGTCCCAGGCCGGAGAACATGCAGGGCACCGATGCCGCGGTGCTGGTGCCGCAGGACCAGGCATTGTGAAAGCTGGCCACGTCCTGCCGCGCCAGTTCGGGCGTGGTGTTGCGCGCATACCCATTGATGCCGAAGTTGCCACTGCGCCCGGTTTCCCCGAGCACCAGCACCAGCAGCGGCGGGCGCCCGGCGGTTGCCGGTAGCGCCTGGGCGTCCAGGCCCAGCGGCTGCAGCGCGGTATCACCCTGCCGCAGCGGCTGGCCGGCCAGGTAGCCCAGCGCGTACACGGTGTTGAGCGGGTTCACGAGGTAACGCAGCTGCTTGTGGTTGCGCATGGTCGAGGCCAGCGGGCTGAAGCTGGCCAGCACCAGCAGGACCAGCAACAGCAGCGCGGCCACTGCCTGCAGCAGGTTGTGCAGGCTGCGCCGCTGCCAGCGACCGTAATCCACCGGCCAGCGCCACAACACCGCGCCGGGCAGCACGCCCAGCAGCAGCAGGGCTGCGGCCAGTTTCAGGCTCAGCAAGTCACGCACCTCGCCGGTGTTGGTCTGCAGGGCGTTGACGATCATCGATGTGTCGATCACCACGTGGTAGGCCAGCATGAAGTAGCCGCCGACAGCCGATGCCAGCAGCAACAGCGCCAGCACCGGTTTGAGCGTCCAGCGCCAGGCCAGCAGGCTCACCATGCCGGTCAGGCAGGCGGCGATGATCAGGGCAAAGGCGAGCGCGAAAAGCCAGCCACCGGACTGCGCGAACAGGCCCAGGTCGCGCATCGCCAGCCACAGCGGCAGGTTGGCGACCGTGGCGAGCCAGAGGCTGGCGGCGACAACCAGCCCGCCCGGGTGCCACCCGGCGGGCTGCGACGGCTTGGCCATACGCGCGTTCATGCCGTCTCGCCCCGGTCTGCGCACATTGCGCTGGCGCTGATGCGCGCGCACAGCCCGTCCATGGCCCAGGCCACACACCAGCAGATGAACGCCGTCCACAGTGTGTGGCTGGTGAAATGCGCGCCGCGTATCTGCTGCCCCAGCCCCAGCACCGCGCCAGCCAGCAGCGAGGCGGCCAGCCAGCGCCGGGCGATGGCCGGTGCGGCTTCACGAAACGCGAAGTACCCGCCCACGAAGGCAAAGCCCGAAGCGGCATGCCCCGCCGGAAAGCAGCGGCCGCTGCCGCCGTCCGGCATGAACACCTGGCCCCAGTGCGGCGTGTAGTGCGCCACGCCCCCGAAATCGGCCAGCCCCCAGGGGCAACTGGTGCTGCTGACCGACTTGAGGGCGCTGACCGCGAGCACAGCCAGCAGCGGCGTCACGGCCAGTTGCAGGCGGCGATGGAAAGTCAGGCGCCGAAGCGGGCCAAGCGGCCACCAGACCGCCACACACAGGGACACAGCGAAACCCCAGGCCAGCCGCCTGGCGCCGTCGTGCATGACCTCACTGAGCCAGCCGTTGTCTCGCAGCGGAAAGCCGCCGGCGCCGCCGAACCAGTGGGCGGTCGCGAGATCCAGCCCCGAGACATCCCAGGCCAGCAGCAAGAGGGCCAGCGCCGCGGTGACGGCTGCGACTTGCCGGTTGGAAAATGTTTGCATGGGCGCAGCTTGTGCGCCATTCCTTAAGTCCGCCTTAAGCCTTCCTCACGCACAATGCGGCATGCGTGTACTGGTTGTTGAAGACGATGAAGGCATTGCCACCGGACTGCAGGCCCACCTGGGCCAGCTCGGCTGGGCCGTGGACCTGACGGACAGCGTGGAAAGCGCCTGGACCGCGCTGTGCGTCGAGCCGTTTGACCTGGTGCTGCTGGACCTGGGCCTGCGCGACGGCGACGGCGCCGAGGTGCTGCGGCGGCTGCGCCGGGCACCGGCCGGCCGGCTGCCCGACGCGTCGACGCCGGTGCTGGTGATGACGGCGCGCGACCAGGTCGCCGCGCGCATCGAATGCCTGGACATGGGTGCCGACGACTATGTGACCAAACCTTTTGACCCCGATGAGCTGGCGGCCCGCATGCGCGCGCTGCGCCGGCGCTCGGTCGGACGCGCGCAACCGCTGATCCATGCGGGGGCGCTGGAAATCGATCCCGCCAGCCGCAGCGTGCGGCGGGACGGCCAGCCGGTGGAGCTGTCCGCGCGGGAGTTCGGTGTGCTGCTAGCGCTGCTCGAGGTGCGGCCGCGCGTGTTGTCGCGCCCGCAGATCGAGGCCCGCCTGTACAGCTGGGACAAGGCGCTGGACAGCAATGCGGTGGAGGTCCATGTGCACCACCTGCGCAGAAAACTCGGAGACACCGTCATTCGCACCCTGCGCGGCGTCGGGTATTTTGTTCCCGAGGACAAGGCATGAAGCTGCAGCGCTCGCTGACGCTGAGCCTGATGGCCTGGGCCTTAGGCGCCCTGCTGATCGTCTGGGGCGGCTTTGTGGTGCTGGGCTACAAGACAGGCATCCATGAAGCCGACGAACTGACCGACGGCCACCTGGCCAGCGTGGCGCTGCTGCAACTGGCGCAGAACCCCGGTCCCGTGAGTTCGCCGGGCGACCTTGCCAGCCTGCCAGGCCCGTCCCGGCTGAAGAGCCATGACTACCAGCGCTCCATGAGTGTGGTGGTATGGAATGCCGCCGGTGAACTGCAGCTGCGCATCGGCGAGGCCCCCGCGGTCGCCTTCAAACCGGACGAAGGTTTTGAAACCCTGCAACTGGGCGCACCGCCGGCAGCATGGCGCGCCTTTTCACGCTGGGACGGGCCGGCGCGGCAGAAAAAGGTGATGGTGCTGGTGGGCATCAGCGAGCGCGACGACCTGGCGCGGGACATTGCCGAACAGGTGGCCGAGCCCGGCTTCTGGTTGCTGCCGGTGGTGGCGCTGGCGCTGGGCCTGGCGATACACCGCGGGCTGCGGCCGTTGTATGCGCTGGCGCGCGAGGTGGACGGGCTGGACATCCACCAGCCCGCGCCGCTGCGCAGCCCGCACCCGCAGCGCGAATTCACGGCCGTGGTGAATTCGATCAACACGCTGGCAGCGCGTTACCAGGCGGCCGTGTCGCGCGAGCGGGACCTGGCAAGCGAGCTTGCGCACGAGCTGCGCACGCCGCTGGCCTCACTCACGCTGCAGGCGCACGCGCTGCGCGAGGCGGGCCCGGGCGGCGGCAACGAACAGCTGCTGGTACAGCTGGAGCGCGACGCCCTGCGCGCCGGCCAGGTCCTGTCCAATCTGCTGGCACTGGCCCGCGCCAGCCGGACGGAACTGCTCGAAGCCATGCAGGCGGTGGACCTGGATGCGATTGCCCGGGCCGAGGTCGGCAGCTTCGGCCAGGCCGCCCTCGACAGCGGCCATGAGCTGGCCCTGGCCAGCCCCGGGCCCTTTCCCCTGGCCGGCCATCCGGTGCTGCTGGGTCTGGTGCTGCGCAACCTGATTGAAAACGCGCTGAGCCACACGCCGGCCGGCACCAGCATCGAGGTGCAACTCGACCCGCAGGCGCGCTGGCTGCAGGTGTGTGATACCGCGGGCCAGGTCAACGACGCGCCAGCCAGCGCCCCGCGCCACCCCGCCCTGGGCCTGGGCTCGGGCCATCGCGTGGTGGAAAAAATTGCGGCGATTCACAACGCCCGGTTTGCGCAGGTGCCGGCGCCGGCCGGTTTCAGCCGCTGCTACCGCGTGGTATTCGATGCCGCGCCAGCCGTGACCTGAGCCCCCCGTCCTCGCTCACTATCGAATTGATAGCTGGCTACGCATGGCGGGCGGGGGCTGGCGTGCGATTTGACCAGCCACAGCGAGCTGTGGCCGGACCCACGGGCCGGCCGACCTGCGCAGGCCTCACACCACGGTGAACAACACCAGCCAGAGCGCAGCGGCCAATGTCGTGGGCATGCTTGCCTGGGGTGAGCGCCAGACGGCCATGGCCAGGAACAGGTTGTAGGGCAAGGGCAGGACATGCAGCGCGATCGCCAGGCCCAGCGACACGCCCTGGGCGAGCAGCATCAGGACCACAAAGCCCGCGGCGAGATTGATGCCACTGCCGACCATCAGCATGTCGCGCCAGAACAGCACGGGCAGTGCCACACGGCCCTGCCAGCGGCCAGCAAAAAAACCGAGGGGCTGCGGCAAATTCACCACGCTGGGCCGCTGGCCGGCCGTGCTGCCGCTGCGGGCTGGCAATGTACGGGGCGACCGTTCAGGGCTGTCCTGCCTGCGCAGCCCGCCGCTTGCTGCGGGCCCGGATATTCAGTGCTTCGACCACCAGCGAGAAGGCCATGGCCGCGTAGATATAGCCCTTGGGCACCGCCTGATCGAAGGCTTCGGCGGTCAGCGCCATGCCGATCATGACCAGAAAGGCCAGCGCGAGCACCTTGACCGAGGGGTGACGGTCCACGAACTCGCCTATCGGCTTGGCGGCGACAAGCATCACACCCACGGAGGTGATCACGGCAGCCACCATCACGCTGATCTCATCGACCATGCCCACCGCAGTGATCACCGAATCGAGGGAAAAAACAATGTCGATCACGGCGATCTGGCCGATCACCATCCAGAACAGTTTTCTGCCGGCCGCCTTGATCGCGGCTGCATCTGCAGCGGGCGCATGCGGCTGTTCACGCGCCTCGACTTCCAGGAAAATTTCATGGGTGGCCTTGTAGAGCAGGAACAGCCCGCCCAGCAGCAACACCAGGTCACGACCGCTGATCCCTTGCCCGGCAAAACTGAAAAGATCCGCGGTCAGGCCGATTACCCAACTCAGGGTAAACAGGAGCGCGAGCCGGGAGACCATCGCAAACCCGAGGCCGAGACGCCGCGCCTTGTCACGCAATTCCGGCGGCAGCCGGCCCACCAGAATCGAAATGAAGATGATGTTGTCGATGCCCAGCACGATCTCCAGCGCAGTGAGCATCGCGAAGGCGATCCAGATATTCGGGTCGAGAAGGAGGTCCATCAGTGCGTTTCCGTGATTAGGGCTGGCGCAAGCGCAAAATCACGCTGCACACTAGGCGAGGATAAAGCGCGGCAAGGCCCGCGTCAAAATGTTGCTGGAGACCCCTGCAATGACGTGGGGCCATGTTGTTCCGCCGAGTCGAGCGTGGGGCCCCGTTTTTCCGCCGGGCCGCCCCAAGGAAAATGCGCCCCCCTCGGGGAGCAGCGACGACACGCAGTGCGGAGCGTGGGGCCATGTTTTTCCGCAGGGCCGTCCCAAGGAAAAATGCGCCCCCTCGGGGGGCAGCGACGACACGCAGTGCGGAGCGTGGGGGTCATATTCACGATCCCAAAAACTCCCCCACCGGCTTCAGGTCATCCACCCGGTCACACACCGACTTGACCATCATCATGATCGGGATGCCCAGCAGCAGGCCCCAGACGCCCCAGAGCCAGCCCCAGGCCAGCAGCGCCACAAACACCGCCACCGGACTGAGCCGGCTGGCCCGGCTGGTGAGCCAGGGCGTGACGATGTTGCCGACGATGGTATGGATGACCAGCGAGGCACTGCCCACCAGCAGCGCCATGTTGAGCGAGCCGAACTGCAGGAAACCGACCAGTGCCGAGGCAGCCGCCGTGATCAGGGAACCCACATAGGGCACCAGGTTGAGCACGCCCGCGGCAATGCCCCAGACCGCTGAATTTTCCAGGCCGATGGCCAGCAAGGCCAGCCAGGTCAGCACGCCGACCAGCGCGCTGGTCAGCAGTTGCACCTGCAGGTAACGCTGGATCTGCCCGGTGATTTCATGCAGGGCCTGCAGCGTGATTTTTTTGCTGCTGAGGCTGGGGCCGGCCAGCTTGAGCATCTTGCGGCGGAAGGTATCGCCCGACAGCATCAGGAAGTAAGTCAGGAAGATCACCACGGTGGCCTGGCCGACCAGGGCGATCAGGCCGATGGTGCCGCTCCAGAGATAGTCCTTGACGTTGAAACCGGCCTTCTCGACCACCACCCGCGTCACACCCCGGGTGGTGCCGGGAGCGGCGCCCTCCTGGGCGGCCTGCTCGATTTGCGTTGCCGCCTTTTGCACGGTGTCCAGCGTGCTGGTGGACTTTCCGCTGGTCCGCTTGAGGGCATTGCGGAATTTCTGGGCAGCGACCGGCAGCGACTCCACCATGGCCACGGCCTCGTCGCTGAGCGCATAAGCGGTGGTGCCGATGGCGCCGAGGATGGACAGCAGCAGCACCGCCGATCCCAGCCAGCGCGGCACGCGCCGCAGCTCCAGCCAGTTGACCACCGGCGAAAACGCATAACTGAACAGCACGCTGAGCATCACCGGAATAAACACCGCCTTGGCCCAGTGCAGCACAAACAGCAGGCCCAGCGCCGCCAGCACCATCAGCGACATGCTGCGGATGTCGACCGGCATGTGCAGCATCAGGCGTTCCGGCTCGGGGAAGGTCGTGACCTCCTGGTCGGCAGGCGGGTCCCCGGGCAGATGGTTGTCGTTCACTTTGGTTTCTCCTCGTCGGGTCCCGGGGGTGGCGCGCGTTGATCCTTGCCTATTTCAGCAGAAGGCGGTCGCCCGCGGTGTAGGACGCCTGCGCGGGACGCTACCGGCTGCGAACGCAGCGGGTAAACACCTGCCTGGGCAGGCATCAACCCGCAATGGCTTCCCGCACCGTGCTGAGCTGGCGCCGCGATACCGCCAGCAGTTCGTCGATGCCGTTGAGGCGCACTGCCCAGCCTTCGCCTTCCTCCGGATCGAAGTGTTTTTCCAGCGCGCGCACGGCGCGCCTGGCCACCAGCGCATTGCGGTGGACCCGCATGAACTGCGGGTAACGCTCTTCCAGCTCGTTGAGGCTGCCGTCGAGGATGTAGCTCTTGGCATGGGTCCGCACGGTGATGTACTTGAGCTCGGCCTTGAGGTACAGCACCTCGGCCAACGGCACCCGTTCGGTTCGCCCGCGGTCCTGGATGATCAGGCATTCCTCATGCATATCGGGCTGCAGCCCTTTTCCTGCCTGCGAAAGCCGCTCCACTTTTTGTAGCGCCTGCTGCAGTCTTTCGAGCCGCACCGGTTTGGTCAGGTAGTCGACGGCCTCCAGCTCGAAGGCCTTGACCGCATGTTCGGAATGCGCCGTGATGAACACCACCGCCGGCGGTTGCGGCAACTGGGCAATGGTCTGGGCCAGCGTGATGCCGTCGGCGCCGGGCATGCGCACGTCCAGCAGCACCACATCGAAGACCTCGCGGCGCAGCGCGTCCATGGCCTGCACCGCGTGCGCCGCCTCGGCCGTCACGCTGGCGGCCGGCGCGGTGCAGTCGCCGAGCAGGGTACGCAGGCGCGACCTCGCCAGCGCCTCGTCATCCACGATCAATGCCCTGAGGGTTGTACTCATAGGGGAATCTCCAGCCTCACCTGAAACATGCCGTCGCGAAACACCGTCTTGAACTGCGCCTGGACATCGTGCAACAGCGCCAGGCGCTCCCGCACATTGGCCAGCGCCAGCCCGTGGCCGCGCTCACCGACGCCGGCCGGGGACGAATTGGTGACCTTGAGCACCACCATGCCGCCGCGGCGGGCTGTGGATATTTTCACCTGCGCGCCCGCGGCACTGGGCTCCACGCCATGGCGCACCGCGTTTTCGACCAGTGGCTGCAGCAGCAGCGGCGGCAATTTGGCGGCATTGGCCTCGGGGTCCAGGCTCCACTGCACCTGCAGGCGATCCCCGAAGCGGATCTGCTCGATCGCCAGGTAACGCTGCGCCAGCGCGATCTCCTGCCCCAGCGTCACGGATTCGGTGGAATCCGCCAGGGCGTGGCGAAACAGCTCGCTCAAGTCTTCCAGCACCGACTCGGCCTTGGCCGGCTCGGCGCGCACCAGGGCGATGGCGCTGTTGAGCGTGTTGAACAGGAAGTGCGGGCGGATGCGCGACTGCAGTTCAGCCAGGCGCGCCGCAGTGGCCGCCGGGGTGCGGGCCTTGGCGCGCCAGACCAGGCCGGCCACCAGCACCGAGGACAGCAGCGCCCCGGCGGCCGCACTGGCCGCCCAGGGTGCAGGTGTGAGCAGGCCCATCACCGCCAGCAGGCCGCAACCGTACAGGCCCGCCAGCGCCCCCATGACGATGCCAGCCACCCACTGCGCCGGCGTCGCCAGGCGCGCCAGCGTCCCCTTCAGCACGCAGGCCACGATCAGCCAGGACAGCGTGGCCGGCAACACCCCGCCGGTCAGCAGCGAAAACCGCAGCAGCCAGTCGACAAAACCTGTCGCCATGAACATCGCGCCCACCCCCACCACCGCCTCGGTGAACAGCACGGCACGCAGCACCACACCGACATTGCAGGCGTCGAACACGATGACCCGGGCCGCCAGCCGCACCGGCTCGTCGCCGGACTGGCTGACGCCACCCAGCATGGTGGACTCGGCAAAGGAGGACAGGTCGGTCTTGGTACTCATGAAACAGTCAGCCGGCAGCTCCTGATCGGGGTCCTGGGGACAATTGGCGTGGCCTGCCGGCCGGCTTTCCGGCCCGTCAGGCACGCAGATAAAATCAGATTCATGAGTATTGCACCGGCCAGCCGCCTAAAACCGGCGCCAGACCCGTACTTTCCCGAATAATGTTGTCAGCGCGAGACGCCATCGCTGCCGCCAGACGGTCCTCCACAGAAAGCCTCCCGTGAGTCAACTCGATAAAAAGTCCCAAGCCTGGTCCGCCCTGTTCTCCGAGCCCATGAGCGACCTGGTCAAGCGTTACACCGCCAGCGTGTTTTTCGACAAGCGCCTGTGGCAGGCCGACATCGCCGGCTCGCTGGCCCATGCCGAGATGCTGGCCGCGCAGGGCATCCTGGGCGCTGACGACCATGCGGCCATCCAGCAGGGGCTGGCGCAGATCACCAAAGACATCGAAGCCGGCAGCCTTGAGTGGAAGCTGGACCTGGAGGACGTGCACCTGAACATCGAGGCGCGCCTGACCCAGCTGGTCGGTGACGCCGGCAAACGCCTGCACACCGGCCGCTCGCGCAACGATCAGGTCGCCACCGACGTGCGCCTGTGGCTGCGCGGCGAGATCGACCTGATCATGGTCCTGCTGGCCGACCTGCAAAAGGCGCTGGTCGACATCGCCGAAAAAAATGTCGAGGTCATCCTGCCCGGCTTCACGCATCTGCAGGTGGCGCAGCCGGTGAGCTTTGGCCACCACATGCTGGCCTATGTCGAAATGTTCGCGCGCGACGCCGAGCGCCTGCAGGACGTGCGCAAACGCGTGAACCGCCTGCCGCTGGGCGCTGCCGCGCTGGCCGGCACCAGCTACCCGCTGGACCGCGAACGGGTTGCCAGGACCCTGGGCATGGTCGATGACCAGGGCCAGCCGCAGGTCTGCCAGAACAGCCTGGACGCGGTCAGCGACCGCGACTTCGCGATCGAGTTCACCGCCGCCGCCTCGCTGGCCATGGTGCACATCAGCCGCATGAGCGAGGAGCTGATCTTGTGGATGAGCCAGAACTTCGGCTTCATCGAGATTGCCGACCGCTTCACCACCGGCTCGTCCATCATGCCGCAGAAGAAAAACCCCGACGTGCCGGAACTGGCGCGCGGCAAGACCGGGCGGGTGGTCGGCCACCTGATGGGCCTGATCACCCTGATGAAAGGCCAGCCGCTGGCCTACAACAAGGACAACCAGGAAGACAAGGAACCGCTGTTCGACACGGTGGACACGCTGAAAGACACGCTGCGGATTTTTGCCGAGATGGTGGGCGGCATCACCGTCAAGCCCGAGGCGATGGAACGCGCCGCACTCAAGGGCTACGCCACCGCCACCGACCTGGCCGACTACATGGTCAAGAAGGGCCTGCCCTTCCGCGACGCCCATGAGGCCGTGGCCCACGCGGTCAAGGCCGCGATCTCGCACGCCGTGGATCTGTCCGAGCTACCGCTGGCGGTGCTGCAGGAGTTCAACCCCAAGATCGAGAAAGACGTCTACGACGTGCTGAGCCTGCGCGGCTCGCTGAACGCCC
This sequence comes from Polaromonas sp., assembly GCA_030683705.1. Classification (GTDB taxonomy): domain Bacteria; phylum Pseudomonadota; class Gammaproteobacteria; order Burkholderiales; family Burkholderiaceae_C; genus Polaromonas. The sequence goes on from JAUXPP010000049.1 coordinate 19,884, forward strand.
GCAACACCCTGGGCGGCACCGCACCGGCGCAGGTGCGGGCGCAGATCGCCAGGCACCGCGCGCGGCTGGGCTGACCCCCGTCCTGCGGCCTTAAGCCCGGCCTAAGCGGCTGGCCGCATACTGTGCGGCAGCAAGGGACAAACAATGCGTGTATTGCTGGTCGAAGACGACGCCATGATCGGCGAAGCGGTGCTGAATGCGCTGCGAAGCGCCCACTATGCGGTGGACTGGGTGCGCGACGGCGCCATGGCAGACACCGCGCTGCGCAGCGAAAGCTACGACCTGGTGCTGCTGGACCGGGGCCTGCCCCAACGCGACGGGCTGGAGGTGCTGCGGCAGTTGCGTGCGCGGCGCAACACCACGCCGGTGCTGGTGGCGACCGCGCGCGACGCCGTCGGTGACCGCATCGCCGGGCTGGATGCCGGTGCCGACGACTACGTGCTCAAGCCTTACGACACCGACGAGCTGCTGGCGCGCATACGCGCGCTGATACGCCGCAGTGCGGGCCGGGCCGAACCGGCATTCGAGCACAAGGGCGTGAGCCTGAACCCCGCCACCCATGAAGCCAGCCTGAACGGCCAGCCGGTGTCGCTGTCGGCGCGTGAATGGGCGGTGCTCGAACCCCTGCTGGCGCGGCCCGGCACGGTGTTGTCGCGCGCCCAGCTCGAGGAAAAACTGTTCAGCTGGAAAGACGATGTCAGCAGCAATGCAGTCGAGGTCTATATCCACGGCGTGCGAAAAAAACTCGGCAACGACATCATCCAGACGGTGCGCGGCCTCGGTTACCTGGTGCCCAGGCAATGAGCACACCGACCGCCGCGGGTGCACATTCGCTGAAGGCCAGGCTGTTGTGGTTCGTGCTCGCAGCGATTCTGCTGGGCGCCGTGCTGCAGGCCACTACCGCCTACCGCAGTGCCCTGAAACAGGCCGATGCCCTGTTCGACGACCATTTGCGGCAGGTGGCGCGTTCGCTGCGCGGCGGCATCCCGCTGGGCGCGGCGCTGCCGGAGCTCGAGGACGAGGCGGGCTTCGACTTGTATGTGCAGATCTGGGGCCAGGACGGTACGCAAATTTTCCGTTCCACGCGTTCGGCTTTACCGCCGCGCGCCGTGCTGGGTTTTTCCGATGTCGAGGCGCACGGCAAGCACTACCGCGTGTACACGCTGCAAACCGCCTTCCAGACCGTGCAGATCGCGCAGGACCTGGACGCCCGCACCGCGCGCGCCCGCGCGCTGGCAGCGCGAGCGGTGTTGCCTTTTGCGTTGCTGACGCCGCTGCTGATGCTGGCGGTCTGGTGGGTCATCCGGCAGTCGCTGGCGCCGGTGGAACGCGCGCGGCGCCAGCTCGCGCAGCGCGCGGCCGACGACTTTTCGCCGCTGGCCGGCGCGGGCCTGCCCGACGAGGTGCGGCCGCTGGTCGATGAGCTGAATTTGCTGTTCGGCCGGGTGCGCGATGCCTTCGACGCGCAGAAAACCTTTGTGGCCGACGCGGCGCATGAGCTGCGTTCGCCGCTGACCGCACTCAAGCTGCAGGCCCAGGCGCTGCGCGCCAGGGGCGGCCCGGACGAGGAAACGCCGGGCGAACGCGAAGCCGGCATCCAGCGCCTGAACCAGGGCATAGACCGCGCGATCCGGCTGGTCGAGCAACTGCTGGTGCTGGCCCGCGAGGAAGCCGGTTCGGGACCGGCGCGTGAAACTGTCGACTTGCGCGATGTGATCCGGCTGGCCGTGGCCGACGTGTTGCCGCAGGCCAGGCGCAAGCAGATCGACCTGGGCCTGGCCGGGGGTCAGGCCGACATGACGCAGTTGCAGGGCGAGCCCGAAGCGCTGCGTGTGCTGCTGCGCAACCTGCTGGACAACGCGGTCAAGTACACGCCCGCCGCGGGCCGCGTCGATGTGTCGTTGCAGCTTGTCCAGGGGCGACTGGTGCTGAGCGTGGAGGACAGCGGCCCCGGCATTGCGGCGGACGAGCGCGAGCGTGTGTTTGACCGCTTCTACCGCGCCAGCGACGCAGCCAGCGAAACCGGCAGCGGCCTGGGCCTGGCGATTGTGCAGGTGATCGCCGCGCGCCATGGCGCGACGCTGGAACTGGGCCAGTCCGAACGGCTGGGCGGGCTGCGTGTCAGCGTCATGTTCCCGGCCTCGCCCTCTCCAGGCTGAGCGGGCGCCAATGCTATTGAATTGATAGCTGCCGGCTCTTGCCCAGCAGGGGCCAGGACCGTTTTTTGGCATCAAACTCTGCATCGTCTGGTTTAAGTTTCACCTAAGCCTGCCTCCCCATAGTTGTCCTGTCGGCACCGCGGTGTGCCTTACTCAAGGAAACTCGCCATGAGCTCTGCAGCACTCAAAAACACCCGCCTCGTTGTGGCCCTGCTGGCCGCTGGCGCCATAGGCGGCGCCGGTGTCAGCGCCTTCAACAGCACCCATTCCCCGGCAATCGCGGCAGCGCCCGCAGCCATCGTCGCCACGGCCCCCATCCAGCCGGTCGCACCACCGGACTTCTCGCAAATCACCGAGCGTTACGGCCCGGCCGTGGTCAACATCAGCGTTACCGGCAGCACCCGGGTCAGCAACTCCCCGCTGGCCCAGGGCGATAACGAGGACGGCGCCTCGGGCGATCCCTTCGCCGAACTCTTCAAGCGCTTCCAGCGGGGCCAGGGCCGGCCCGGCGGCGCGCCCCAGGAGATGCCGACGCGCGGCCAGGGCTCGGGCTTCATCGTCAGCGCCGACGGCATCATCCTGACCAACGCCCATGTGGTGCGCGACGCGAAGGAAGTGACCGTCAAGCTGACGGACCGCCGCGAGTTCCGTGCCAGGGTGCTGGGCGCCGATCCCAAGACCGACGTCGCGGTGCTCAAAATCGAAGCCGCCAACCTGCCGGTGGTGGCGATCGGCAAAACCAGCGACCTGAAGGTCGGCGAATGGGTGCTGGCCATCGGTTCGCCCTTCGGTTTTGAAAACACCGTGACGGCCGGTGTGGTCAGCGCCAAGGGCCGCTCCCTGCCCGACGACAGCAGCGTGCCCTTCATCCAGACCGATGTGGCGATCAACCCCGGCAACTCGGGCGGCCCGCTGTTCAATGCGCGCGGTGAGGTGGTCGGCATCAACTCGCAGATCTACAGCCGCAGCGGTGGTTACCAGGGCGTGTCGTTTGCGATCCCGATCGACGTGGCCGGGCGCATCAAGAACCAGATCGTGGCCACCGGCAAGGTCGAACATGCGCGCCTGGGCGTGATGGTGCAGGAGGTGAATCAGGCTTTTGCCGATTCCTTCAAGCTCGACAAGCCCGAAGGCGCGCTGGTCTCCAGCGTCGAAAAAGGCGGACCGGCCGACCGGGCCGGCCTGCAGTCGGGTGACGTGATCCGCAAGGCCAACGGCCAGCCCATCGTGTCCTCGGGCGACCTGCCGGCGGTGATCGGCCTGGCCGCGCCCGGCGACAGCCTGAAACTCGAGGTCTGGCGCCAGGGCGTCAGCAAGGAACTGACAGCCAGACTGGGCAGCGCCGACCAGAAAGTCGCGCAGGCCGATGGCCCGAAAGCCAGCGCCGCCCAGGGCAAGCTGGGCCTGGCCCTGCGCCCCCTGCAGCCCGACGAACAACAGGAAGCCGGTGTCGACAGCGGCCTGCTGGTGCAGCAGGCCAGCGGTCCGGCCGCGCAGGCCGGCGTGCAGCCGGGCGACGTGCTGGTGTCCATCAACGGCACGCCGGTGCGCAACATCGAACAGGTGCGGTCCATGGTGGCCAAATCCGGCAAGTCGGTGGCCTTGCTGATCCTGCGCGGGGACAGCAAGATATTTGTGCCGCTGAATCTGGGCTGATCACCGGCGGCGCAGCCCGCATCGTCGGCGTCGCCGGCATCGCGCTGCGTCCCGGACTTGCCGGGTTCGGTAGGCTCTGACTCCCCACTCCCAACCCCCCGCCCTTCTCTCGCCCCGCTGGGCGAGAGAAGGGAGCCTCATTTGGCCGCGTGTGCTGCGCTCGCGTGCAAACATGACCGTTCGTTGGGAGGCCCGTCCTTGAAGCGCTGCGCGCTTCAAGGACTCCGGATTTTTGTCCCCGCATTGATCTTCCCCACCCGTCGGGCTGGGCCGAGGAGCGCAGCCGAAAACGGATCAGGGCGAGCGATTGTCTGAGCCGAAGGCGAGTTCGAGCTCGACCCCGTTTTCGGCGAGCACCGGAGGTTGCCCCGGAGCGAAGCGCAGGGGACCCAGACCATCGGGTCGCCTTTCTTTTGGGTACTTTTCTTTGGCGACGCAAAGAAAAGTGCCTCGCCCGCCGGGGCGAGACCCGGCTTGTGGGCAAACCCCGCAGCACGAGACATTGATACGTGGATCCCGGATCAAGTCCGGGATGACAAGCGGGGAGTCGATGCGGCCTCCGGCGCGCTTTTTTGTGCACCGTTGTGCGGCCGGCAGCGCTTTGTTACATGGTAATCAGCTACGCTTTGATTCCTCAGAGGGGGAACCGTGGCCTTATCCATTGCAAAAACAATCACCGCCCTGTTCGCCGCAGGCGCGCTGCAGGCCCAGGCGCTGCAGCTCACCAGCGTCTCGCCCCAGGGTGAAATTTCGCGGGTCCGCCAGGTCGTCGCCAAATTCGACGACAGCGCCGTCACCTTCGGCGACCCGAAAGCCCCCGCGCCGCTGAGTCTGAGTTGCAACGACGCACAGGCCACCAAGGGGACCGGCCGCTGGCTCAATGAGCGCCAGTGGGTGTTTGACTTCGAGAACGACCTGCCGCCCGGTGTGCGTTGTTCGCTGCAGGTGGTGCCCACTTTCCAGTCGCCCAAAAGCCAGGCCATCAGCGGCAAGGCCAGTTATGCCTTCAGCACCGGCGGGCCTTTCATCCAGACACTGCGGCCGTCGACTTACCAGCGCATCGACGAAGAACAGTACTTCGTGCTGCAGCTCAACGGCCCGGCTACCCTGGCCAGCATCCGCGACAGCGTCTGGTGTTCGGTCGAAGGCCTGGGCGAACGGGTGCCGGTCAAGTTGATCGAAGGCACGGAACGCGCCGCGCTGCTGAAATCGCTGAACCTGGAGAAAGCCGCGGCGGCCGACCCGCTGCGTATCGCCACCCTGACCTGCAACCGCCGCCTGACCGCCGCCAGCAAGCTGCAACTGGTGTACGGCAAGGGAGTCGCCTCGCCCAGCGGCGTCGTCAACTCGGTGGAGAAACGCTACAACTTCCAGGTGCGCGAGCCCTTCACGGCCAGCTTCAGCTGCGAACGTGAAAACGCGCAATCAGCCTGCCTGCCAATACGCGCCATGCGCCTGGACTTCAATGCGCCGGTGCCGCGCAAGCTGCTGGAGGGCATTCGCCTCAAGTCCGCGAAGGACACACTCAAGCCGGTGTTCGACAGCGAGGGCGACGCTGACAATGTGCTGAACAGCGTGAACTTCAAGCCGCCACTGGCCGAGCAAACGCCTTACACGCTGGAGCTGCCGAAAGATTTCAAGGACGCCTCGGGCCGCCCGCTGGCCAATGCCGGCAACTTTCCGCTCAAGGTGGCCACCGGCGCCATGCCGCCACTGGCCAAGTTTGCCGCCGCACCCTTCGGCATCGTCGAGCGGTTTGCCGAACCCGGCGCCAGGGCTGGCGACCCGGCGCTGCTGCCGGTCACGCTGCGCAATGTGGAGGCCGCGCTCAAGGTCCAGGGACTGGCGCCGGGCAAGGTCAGCGACCTGCAGCCCAAGACGGATGCGGACATCATTTCCTGGTTCCGCAAGGTGCAGCGTTACGACAGCTACCAGGTCGAGCGCAAGGTCGCGGCAGCCGACATCAAGGGGCCTCTGCCCAAAGTTGTCGATGCCGACAACAAGGAGTATGTGCAGTCGCGCATGCTCTCGCTTCTGGCCGGCCAGCCCGGCGTGAAAACCCTGGACCTGCCGCAGCCGGCCAGCGGCGACCCGCGTCCCTTCGAAGTCGTCGGCATTCCGCTCGCGCCCGGCTTTCACGTGGTCGAGATCGCCTCGCAAAAGCTCGGCAGCTCGCTGCTCGATGAACGCCATGGCGCCAGCCGGACCATGGTTGTGCGCACCTCGGCGCTGGTCACCAACATGGGCGTGCATTTCAAGCTGGGCCGTGAAAACGCGCTGGCCTGGGTCACCACCCTGGACAAGGGCGCGCCGGTGGCCGGCGCCACGGTGCGGGTGTCGAGTTGCAGCGGCGAGGAACTGGCCAAGGCCGTGACGAATGCGCAGGGCATTGCGAATTTCAAGGGCCTGGCGTCCGAGCCGCCACGTTGCAGCGGCGACGACTACCGCAACGCCTATTTCGTCAGCGCACGCGTGCGCAGCGCCGGGCCGCCCCAAGCAAGCACAGCCCCCTCGGGGGGCAGCGCATTACGCGAAGCGAAAAGCGTGGGGGCTCAAGGTGATATGGACAGTGTCGAAGACATGAGCTTCACCTGGAGCGACTGGCACAAGGGCATCGAGCCCTGGCGCTTCAATGTGCCGACCAGCAGCGACACCCGCCCGGACCAGCGCGCTCACACGATTTTTGACCGCACCCTGCTGCGCGCCGGCGAAACCGTCTCCATGAAACATCTGCTGCGCACCGAAACCAGCCAGGGCTTTGGTCTGGCCGATGTGGTGCCCGACAAGCTGGTCGTGACCCACACCGGCAGTGGCCAGCAGTATGTGCAGCCGCTGGACTGGCGCAAAACCGCCACCGGCGGCCAGAGCGCCGAAAGCACGTTTGCGATACCGCCAGCCGCCAAACTCGGCGAGTACCAGGTCGAGCTGCGCCAGGGGACACGTGCCACCGCCACCGGGGTCTTCCGCGTGGAAGAATTCCGCCTGCCGGTGCTCGAAGGCCGCATCCAGCCCAGCGAGAAAAAGGCGCTGGTCAATGTCAAGGCCGTGCCCACCGATGTGCAGATCAACTATGTCTCGGGCGGCGGCGCGGCCAACCTGCCGGTGCGGGTGTCGGCGCTGCTACGCGGCAAGACCCTGAGCTACAGCGACTACGAGGCCTTCAATTTTTCGCCACCGCGCGTGCAGCGCGCCGCCAATGAAGGCGGTGAAGAAGAAACCACGGCTTCACAGGACCAGCGTGTGGTCGCCAACAAGCTGGCCCTGACGCTGGACCGCAACGGCGCCGGCACCACCAGCATCACCGACCTGCCCGCCAGCAAACAGCCGCAGGAGCTGCTGCTGGAAGCCACATATGCCGACCCGAACGGGGAGGTGCAGACGATACGCAGCGTCACGGCGCTGTGGCCGGCCGCCGTGGTCACCGCCATCAAGACCGAGGGCTGGGTGTCGGCCAGCCAGAAGATCAAGTTCCAGGCACTGGCCCTCAGCCTCGATGGCAAACCGGCTGCCGGCGTGCCGCTGGAGGTCAAGGCGGTGGCGCGCATCGTCACCACCAGCCGCAAACGCATGGTGGGCGGCTTCTACACCTACGACAACAAGACCGACATCAAGGACCTCGGCAGCGTCTGCAGCGGAAAAAGCGACAGCCGCGGCCTGCTGCTGTGCGAGGCAAAACTCGGCGAGCCCGGCGAGGTCGAACTGGTGGTGACCGCCAGGGACAAGGACGGCAACAGCATCCAGGCCGCGAGTTCGGTGTATGTCACCAAACAGGGTGAACTCTGGTTCGGCGGCGAGGACCACGACCGCATGGACCTGCTGCCCGAGAAGAAAAGCTACCAGCCCGGCGAGACCGCCAAATTCCAGGTGCGAATGCCTTTCCGCTTTGCCACCGCGCTGGTCGCGATCGAACGCGAAGGCATCATCGAGACCCAGGTGGTGCAGCTCAATGGCCAGGACCCAACGGTGCAGTTGCAGGTCAAGGAAGGCTGGGGCCCGAATGTGTATGTCAGCGTGCTGGCCCTGCGCGGCCGGCTGCGCGAGGTGCCCTGGTACAGCTTCTTCACCTGGGGCTACAAGGCGCCGCGTGAATGGTGGACCTCGTTCTGGTACGAGGGCCGCGAATACGTGGCACCGACCGCGCTGGTCGACCTGAGCAAACCGGCTTTCCGCCTGGGCCTGGCAGAAATCCGTGTCGGCACGCAGGCGCACCAGCTCGCAGTGACGGTCAAAGCCGACAAGGAAACTTATCCGGTGCGTGGCCAGGCCCAGGTCACCATCACGGCCAAGCTGCCCAACGGCCAGCCGGCCGCGAATGCCGAGGTCGCGCTGGCTGCTGTCGACCAGGCCTTGCTGGAGCTGATGCCCAACGACTCCTGGGATCTGCTGGGCGCGATGTTGCAGCGCCGCGCCTGGGGCGTGGAGACCTCGACCGCCCAAATGGAAATCATCGGCCGCCGGCATTACGGCCGCAAGGCCGTTCCGGCCGGCGGCGGTGGCGGGCGCAGCAACACGCGCGAGCTGCTGGACACCCTGCTGCTGTGGAACCCCAAGCTGCAGCTCAATGCCAACGGCCAGGCCGTGATCACCGTGCCGCTCAACGATGCGCTGACCACCTTCAAGATCGTTGCGGTGGCCGACAGCGGCACCGGTCTGTTCGGTACCGGACAAACCGCCATACGCGCGACGCAGGACCTGCAGATCATCAGCGGCCTGCCGCCGCTGGTGCGCGAGGACGACCAGTTCCGCGCGCAGATCACCTTGCGCAACACGACGAAAGCAGCGATGAAGGTCGAGGTCAGCCCGCGCGCGACGCTGTTAGACCTCAAACCCCAGCTTGTGGATATTCCCGCCGGTGAAGCGCGTGAAGTGGCGTGGACGGTGACGGCGCCGGCACAGCTCGCGCTGACACGCGCAGAAGCCATCCTGTGGGAGATCGAAGCGAAGGACACGGTGAGCGGTGCGCGCGACGGCCTGAAGGCGCGCCAGCGCATCATCCCGGCCGTGCCGCTGACGGTGCAGCAGGCCACCCTGGTGCAGGTCGATGGGACCTTCACGCTGGACGTGAACCCGCCGGCCGACGCGCTGCCCGGCCGTGGTGGCCTGAAGATGTCGCTGCAACCCAAACTCGCGGAAGGCCTGGACGGTGTGCGCGACTGGTGGGCCACCTACCCGTTTGCCTGCCTGGAACAAAAAACCAGCAAGGCCGTGGGCCTGCGCGATGCCAGACTCTGGCAGACCGTGCTGGCGCAATTGCCGGGCTACCTCGACGCCGACGGCCTGGCCAGCTACTTCCCGCCGCGTGATGGCGAAGCTTCGCGCGGCAGCGATACGCTGACCGCCTACCTGCTGGCGGCCACGCATGAAGCGGCGGCGATCAACCCGGCGTTTGCCATGCCCGACGAAGCGCGTGCGCCCATGGAACGCGGGCTGATTGCGTTCGCCGAAGGCCGCATCCAGCGCGAGTTCTGGAGCCCACGCAAGGATCTGGACATGCGCAAGCTCGCTGCCATCGAAGCACTCTCGCGTTACGGCAAGGCACAGGGCCGCATGCTGGGCAGCATCACGATTGCGCCGAACCAGTGGCCGACCCATGCGGTGATCGACTGGTTCAACATCCTCAAACGCGTCAGCGATGTGCCGCAGCGCGAGCAGCGCCTGGCCGAAGCGACGCAGGTGCTGAAATCGCGCCTCTCGTACCAGGGCACCAAACTGGTCTTCAGCACCGAAAAAGACGACTACTGGTGGTGGCTGATGGTCAACGGCGACGTCAACACCGCACGCCTGATGCTGGCGGTGATGGACGACCCGGCCTGGAAGGACGACATGGGCAGGCTCGCGAACGGCTTCATAGCCCGACAACAGAAAGGCGCCTGGCACACCACCACCGCCAACCTGTGGGGCGGGCTGGCGCTGGACCGCTTCTCGGCGAAGTTCGAGGCCACACCGGTGACCGGTGTGACGCGGGCCACGCTCGCTTCGGCGTCCGGCGCATCGGCCAGTGTGGACTGGGCCAAAGTCACGCGTATCCCGCCAGGCGATGCTGCGGGCCTGACCAACCAGACCACTTTCTTTGGCGCACCCGCCTCGCCAGGCCATCTGCGCGGCAACCAGATGTTCCTGCCCTGGGGCACAACAACACCAGGCGGCAAGGACACCCTGACCGTGACCCAGCAAGGCAGCGGCAAGCCATGGATCACGCTGCAGTCGATTGCCGCCGTGCCGCTCAAGGCGCCGTTCAGCGCCGGCTACCAGATCAAGAAGACCCTCACACCGGTGGAACAAGCCGTCAAAGGCATCTACACCCGCGGCGACGTGGTACGCATTTCTCTCGAAGTCAACGCCAGCGCCGACATGACCTGGGTGGTGATCAGCGACCCGGTGCCTGGCGGCGCGACCATCCTGGGCAGCGGCCTGGGCCGTGACTCGCAGATCGCCACCAGCGGCGAGAAAAAATCCGGCGCGGGCTGGCCGGCCTTCGAGGAACGCAGTTTCGAGGCCTTCCGCAGTTATTACGAGTACCTGCCCAAGGGCGTGGTGAAGATGGAATACACGGTGCGCCTGAACAACGTCGGCGACTTCGCGCTGCCGCCCAGCCGCGTCGAAGCCATGTACGCACCCGAGATGTTTGGCGAAACGCCGAATGCGCGGGTCAGGGTGGAAGCCGTCAAATGACAAGATACCTTGCCAGGACGCTTCTGCCTGCTATCTTATTAATAGCTGGTTACGCTTGTCCCGCCTGGTCTGCAGCCACTTTTGATGAAGTCAAACGCGGGTTCCGCCCGTCCGACACGCTGGTGCTGGACCGCAGCGGTGAAGTTTTGCAGCGCCTGCGCACCGACGCCACGGTGCGGCGCGGCCAGTGGGTGGCGCTGCCGGATATTTCACCGGCGCTGCGCACGGCGCTGGTGCTCAGTGAGGACAAACGGTTTTACGAACACAGCGGCGTGGACTGGCGCGCCGTCTCTGCCGCGGCCTGGGGCAATCTCTGGAACACCAAAACCCGCGGCGCCTCGACCCTGAGCATGCAGCTCGCCGGGCTGCTCGACGAGGACTGGCGCGCCGCCGCGGGCGGGCGCAGCATCACGCAGAAGATCGGCCAGACGGTGTCGGCGCAATTTCTGGAGCGCAGCTGGCGCAAGGACCAGATCCTCGAGGCTTACCTGAATCTCGTGCCCTTCCGCGGCGAGATCGTCGGCATTGATGCGCTGAGCCGCACGCTGTTCGGCAAGGCCGCGCACGGACTCGACGAACGCGAGGCGGCAATTGCGGCGGCGCTGGTGCGTGCGCCGAATGCCAGGGCCACGCAGGTCGCGCAACGCGCCTGTGGCGTATTGAAGGTCATGCAAGCCCCCACGCTTGTCGCTTCGCGTACTGCGCTGCCCCCCGAGGGGGCTGACCTTGCTAGTGTCGGCCCTTCGCGACGGCCGCAGGCGCCTGCCAAAGCTGATTGTGAAGGCCTGGACCTGTTTGCCAGCGCCGCGCTGCAGCGCCGGGCCTTCGAGGCGACAGAAGGTGTCGCGCCGCATTTTTCGCGGCGACTTCTGTCCGTTCGGGCTGAGCCTGTCGAAGCCCCGCAGCGCAAACAGGGAGACACTTCGACAAGCTCAGTGCGAACGGTTGTTTCCACGCTGCACGGCCCGCTGCAGCGTTTTGCCGTCCAGACCCTGACCCAGCAGTTGCGCGAGCTGCGCGGCCGGCATGTGGAAGACGGCGCCATCGTGGTGCTCGACAACACGACCGGTGAAGTGCTGGCCTGGGTCGGGTCTTCCGGTGAACTCAGCGCCGCGGCCGAAGTCGACAGCGTGCTGGCGCTGCGCCAGCCCGGCTCCACCCTCAAGCCTTTCCTCTACGCGCAGGCGATAGCCGAAAAACGCCTCACCGCCGCCTCGCTGATCGAGGATTCGTCCTCGCAGATCCAGACCGCCGGCGGCCTTTACATTCCGCAGAACTACGACCGCCAGTTCAAGGGCATGGTTTCGGCGCGCACCGCGCTGGGCGCCTCGCTCAATGTTCCGGCGGTGCGCACGCTGGTGATGGTCTCGCCCGGGGCCTTCCACCAACAGCTCAGGTCCGCCGGCCTGCCACTGAAAGAAAGCGGCGACTACTATGGCTACAGCCTGGCGCTGGGCAGCAGCGAGGTCTCGCTGCTGGCGCTGACCAATGCCTACCGCACCCTGGCCAACGGCGGGCGTTACAGCGCCCCCGCCTTTGCGCCGGTGCGCAAGACGGAATTCAAACCCGCCATCGATGCGCGCGCCGCCTTCATCGTGACGGACATCCTGAGCGACCCGCTGGCGCGCGCCAGCACCTTCGGCACCGACAGCGTGCTGGCCACGCGTTTCTGGACCGCCGTCAAGACCGGCACCAGCAAGGACATGCGCGACAACTGGGCAATCGGGTTTTCTCAGCGCTACACCGTCGGCGTGTGGATCGGCAACGCCAGCGGCGCGCCCATGCAGAACGTCAGCGGCAGCAGCGGCGCCGCGCCGGTCTGGGCGGCACTGATGCGGCATTTGCACCGGCACGAAAGCAGCCGCGCGCCAACGCCGCCCGCGGGCGTGGTGCACAGCCGCGTCAGCTTTGCCGCCCCGGGCGGCACGCCGCTCGAAGCGGCGCGCAGCGAATGGTTTATCCGGGGCACGGAGCAAGCCTTGTTTGCTATCGATTCAGGAGCTGTTGACGCACGTCCTGCAAGGGCTGGAGGCCAAAAAGGCTTGAAGCCCGGGACACAGGCGCAAGCTGCACCCCCGCGCATCACGGCGCCCGCTTCCGGCACCATCCTGGCACTGGACCCGGACATCCCGCCCACCCGCCAGCGCGTGAACTTCAACGCCGAAGGCCGCCATCTGCGCTGGCTGATGGACGGCAAGGAGTTCGCCAGGGGCAACAGCGCGCAGTGGTTGCCCTGGCCGGGCCGGCATGTGGTGCAGCTGGTGGACGCCAGTGGGCGGGTAGCCGATGAAATCCGGCTCGAGGTCCGCGGCGCCGGGGTGCTGGGCAGCCCCGCTTCAAAATAATTTCATGGTGGCGGCGGCGTAATTCACGCCGGAAGCCGGGCAGCCCGCTACCATCAGCTCTCCAAGGAGACAAGTTCATGCCCGTGATCACCACCATCGAAGACCTGCGCGTCCTCGCCAAAAAGCGCGTGCCGCGCATGTTTTACGACTATGCCGATTCAGGCTCATGGACGGAGAGCACCTACCGCGCCAATTCGGACGATTTCCAGAAGATCAAGCTGCGCCAGCGCGTGGCGGTCAACATGGAAAACCGCAGCACGGCGACCCACATGGCAGGCATGGCCGCCAAAATGCCGGTGGCCATTGCGCCGGTCGGCCTCACGGGCATGCAACATGCCGACGGCGAGATCAAGGCGGCCAGGGCCGCTGAAAAGTTCGGCATCCCCTTCATCCTCTCGACCATGAGCATCTGCTCGATCGAGGACATTGCCGAACATACGCGGGCGCCCTTCTGGTTCCAGCTCTACATGATGCGCGACCGCGATGCCATGGCCACCATGATCGAGCGCGCGCGCAAGGCCGGTTGCAACGCCCTGGTGCTCACGCTGGACCTGCAGGTGATCGGCCAGCGTCACAAGGACCTCAAGAACGGGTTGACCGCCCCGCCGCGCCCCACCGTGGCCAACATCCTCAACCTCATGACCAAACCGCACTGGTGCCTGGGCATGGCGGGGACGCGCCGCCACACCTTCCGCAACCTGGTGGGCCACGTCAAGGGCGTGAGCGACATGCGCTCGCTGGCGGCCTGGACCAACGAACAGTTCGACCCGCGCCTGTCCTGGGCCGATGTGGCCTGGGTCAAGGAGCGCTGGGGCGGCAAACTCATCCTCAAGGGCATCCAGGATGTGGAAGACGCGAAGCTGGCGGTGCAGAGCGGCGCCGATGCCATTGTTGTCAGCAACCACGGCGGGCGCCAGCTCGACGGTGCGCAGTCCAGCATCGAGGCCCTGCCGGCCATCGTGGCGGCGGTGGGCTCGGACATCGAGGTCTGGATGGACGGCGGCATCCGCTCCGGCCAGGATGTGCTCAAGGCCTGGGCCCTGGGCGCACGCGGCACGCTGATCGGCCGGGCCATGGTTTACGGCCTGGGCGCCATGGGCGAAGAAGGTGTGACCAAGGCGCTGCAGATCATCCACAAGGAGCTGGACATCACCATGGCGTTTTGCGGCCGGACCGACATACAGACTGTGGACAGGAGCATCCTGGTGCCCGGGACCTATCCCGTGGCGGCGCCGTAGGAGGCTTCGATAAAGTCCTCGCCGATCACGCCGGCAGAAAGTTGCGCGGCCTCCAGGGCCAGCTGCTCGGCGCGGTTGATCACGCCGAGCGCATCGGTGCAGCTTCCCGCAATGCGGATCAGGCCGACACCAATGGTGGGCTCGAAGATGTGCCGATTCTGCGCATCGCCCACCGACACCGGCTTGCGCAACTCGCGCCGCAAACCTGCCGCCAGCAGCTGGCTGCGCCGCGGGTCCTGGACCGCAGAGACCACGATGACAAAACAGCGGGGATGGTACAGACCCACCACGTTGCGAAACCCGACGATGCGCCGGATGCGCGCCAGCAGCACCACCAGGATCTGCTGGTCCACACCATGGCCGGCCACCCCGCCGAGCTGGTAAAGATTGGAGATGCTGATGGCCGCCACCACACAGTCCCGGCCAACCCGTGCGCTGCGCCACAGGGCATCTTCCACATGGGGAAGCAGCCGGGAGCCCAGCGTCATCTCCACCCCCCAGGCCGGGTCTGCCAGACTCTGGGCCAGACGTCTGAGCTTGCGCTGCTCGCGATTGCGCTGGAGCGTCAGCGCAATCACGATCAGGAAGTAGCCGATGGTGCAGCCCACGGTCAATACTGCCATGCCGGGGCTGGCCGCCTGAAGGCTCCTGGCATACAGGCCGCCCACCATGCCGGCCAGACACAGACAGGCCGCGACCATCCAGCGCGCCAGCGTGTCCCCCAGGGTGACACCGCGGACCGCCACGATCGCCGCGCACAACACCGACACGGCGTTCACCAGCGCCGCCGCTGCAATCACCTGGACCGGCCGCCAGACGTCCTGAAGCAAGGCAATGATGGCCAGCACCACGGCCGTCAGCACCAGAGCGAAACTCCCGCCCGCCACCATCCAGCGGATCAACCGGTCATCACGTGCCGCGCCCAGCCAGACCCCGAGGTAGGTCAGCGCAAGGGCACCACTGAGCGGCCCGAACGACGCCTTCAGGGGCAACACCACCCCGCCACGCAGCGCCGGCATCAGCATTTCGGGCAGGCCGGACAGCAGGATCGACGAACCGCCGGTTAGCAGGATGAACGCCAGGCCACGCACCGCCGAAACCGAGCGGCTTGCGACCAGATCGGCCGCCGCCACAATCGACAGCAGCAAGATGGCGCCGGCCATGGCAGACCAGAGGGCGAGCTCCGACGAGGTCACGCTATTCACGAGGCTTGGCCCCTTTGTTGCTCAGATCTGGACGGCTGGATTCCCGGCGCTGCCCTCCGCAAATGTGCGGTCGGCCTGGCCATGCACAGCCATTGTACGGTTGGTTACATTTAGGTCGGCAAACCTCTTTTCGCGAGCCCAGGACGGGGCCACTGAAGCTGCTGCGCAGGGCACGGCCCTGGCTGCCACCCCGCGCAGCCATTGATCACGGCTATGCTTGCCGGGTGAGCGAATCACCCCCTTCTTCTGCGCCGCGGCTGCGCCGCATTGCCCATCTCGACATGGACGCTTTTTTTGCGTCCATCGAGTTGCTGCGTTACCCGCAGCTCAAGGGCTTGCCGGTGGTCATAGGCGGCGGCAGGCGCAAGGTCGACGAGGCGATACGCGCCGACCCGGAACGCGCCTTGCGTTTCATCCCGGTCGCCGAATTTCCGCTGCTCAAGGACTATGCAGGCCGCGGCGTCATCACCACCGCCACCTATGCCGCGCGCCAGTTTGGTGTCGGTTCGGCCATGGGCATGATGAAGGCCGCCAAACTGTGTCCGCAGGCCATCGTGCTGCCGGTGGACTTCGACGAGGTGCGCAAGTACTCGCGCCTGTTCAAGAGCACCATCCTGGAGATCGCGCCGGTGATGCAGGACCGCGGCGTGGACGAGGTGTACATCGACTTCACCGACGTGCCAGGCGGCCAGCGCGAAGGCGGTCGCGTGCTGGCGCGGCTGATCCAGAAAGCCATTTTTGAAGCCACCGGCCTGACCTGCTCCATCGGCGTCGCGCCGAATCGCCTGCTGGCCAAGATGGCCAGCGAGTTCAACAAGCCCAACGGCATCTCGATTGTTCACGAGGCCGACCTGCAGGAAAAAATCTGGCCGCTCAATGTGCGCAAGATCAACGGCATCGGCCCCAAGGCCGGCGAGAAGCTGGCCAAGCTGGGCGTTCACACGATTGGAGAGCTGGCCGCGCAGGACCCGGTCTGGCTGGTCGGCCACTTCGGCAAGGCCACCGGCGCCTGGATGCACGCGGTGGCCTGGGGCCGCGACGACAGTCCGGTCGTGACCGAGAGCGAACCGGTCAGCATGAGCCGCGAGACCACCTTCGAGCGCGACCTGCACGCGGTGCGCGACAAGGCGGCGCTGGGCGCGATCTTCACCGATCTGTGCACGCGCCTGGCCGACGATTTGCAACGCAAGGGCTACGTCGCGAAGACCATAGGCATCAAGCTGCGTTATGACGATTTCAGGATCGCCACACGGGATCAGACCGCCGCTTCCTACACCTCGGACGCGCCAACCATTCGCAGGATCGCCGGGCTCTGCCTGAAGCGGGTGCCGCTGACCCAGAAGCTGCGCCTGCTGGGCGTTCGGGCGGCAACCCTGGCGCGCGCAGGTGAAGAACCCATTCATGAACAGAAAAGGCCCTCAGCCATGGGGGGACAAGCGCCGGCAGCTCCTGAATTCATAACAAACGACCAGCTTTTCTGAGCCCCCACGTCCAGCCCCAGCCGTACACGCAGCCTTATTTGAGCGTGGCCAGATACGCAATCAGGTCGGCGCGCTCCTGCATGTCCTCCACCTGGAAGCCCATGCGCTGGCCGGCGACCAGCGCTTCCGGGTCTTCCAGCCAGGTGTTGAGGGTTTGCGGCGTCCAGCGCAGGCGCGACTGCGCGAGTTCCGCAGAATAGTTGTAAGCCTTGAGGCCGCCGACGCGGCGACCCATGACGCCGCGGTGTGCGGGCCCGATCTTGTTGCTGTCCACCGCGTGGCAGGCGCTGCAACGCGCCTGGTACAAGGCCGCACCGCGCTGCACATCGCCGGCCGGCGGTGTGCGCCACTCTCGTGCGCCGGCGCCTATGCCTTGGGCCAGCACACCGCCGCCGGCCAGCACACCCGCCAGCGTCAGCAGCAGCCCGCGGGCAAAGGCGCTTGTCATGAAAGGGAAAAACATGCGGGGCGCTCCTCAAATGCGGGGCCGGTGAAACACCTGGGGTCAGATCTTTACGCGGCATTCCGCGCTCCGGATTCAAGCCCTGACGCATGGGGACGCAAAGCAAGCCGTCAAAAGAATTTGAATCCGCCTGAATCCAGCGGGGTGGGGGCCCCGTATCAACCCGGTACATCTGATTACATATCCGCCCTGCAACGCTCTTCACCCGGGACCGCCCATGAAACTCAAACTTGCCCCCCATGTCATCGCCGCCTGCACCGCCATGGCTTGCGCCGGCGCCAGCGTTTCAGCCCAGGCCGAAACCGGCAAATTGCTGCTGACCGGCGGCGTCAGCAGCATTGACGGCGCAGCCGGTGGTGGCCTGACTCCCTGGGCCGTGATCGGCAGCAACGCCACCGAAGGCGAAGTCGGCGCCACTGCCTTTGCGACCGCTGTGCGTACCACCGACTATGGCCTGAACATCGTGGGCGCATCCGTCGGTATCCATGACCGTTATGAGCTGTCGATTGCCCAGCAGGACTTCAAGACCGGTGTCACCGGCACCGGGCTGGGCTTGCCAGGCCTGCGCCTGAAACAGACCATTGTGGGCGCCAAGGTGCGCGTCGCCGGTGACGCCATCCTCGACAGCGACTCGTTGATGCCGCAAATAGCCGTCGGCGTCGAATTCAAGAACCTGGGCTCCACCGGCCTGGACGGCACGCTGCGCACGCTGGGCGCGAAACGCGACGGCGTGGACCTTTATGTGAGCGCCACCAAACTGTTCCTGGGCCAGAGCCTGCTGGTCAACGGCACGCTGCGTGCGACCAAGGCCAACCAGAACGGCCTGCTCGGCTTCGGCGCCACGCTGGGCGGTGGCAACAACAACAGCTACAGCCTGCAGCCCGAATTCTCGATTGCTTACCTGGTCAGCAAGAACGTGGCCATCGGTGCCGAATACCGCTTCATGCGCAACAAGCTGGAAACGGCCGGTCGCGCCGCCGGCCTGGGCAACGGGCTGCGCTCGGAGGACTGGAAGGACATCTTCATCGCCTGGGCGCCCAACAAAAACGTCTCGCTGACGCTGGCTTATGTGGACCTGGGCGTGATCGTCCCGGCCACCACGGCCAGCCGCAAGCAAACCGGCTACTACCTGTCGGCCCAGTTCGCCTTCTAAACGACCGCCAGCACAAGCCTTCAAAAAAATTCAAGGAACTGACATGAAAAAATCCCTCCTCTCTCTCGTGCTGGCCGCATCCGGCCTGCTGATGGCTGGCACCTCGTTCGCCCAAACAGCCCCGCAAAACGACCAGCTCTACAAGGCCTTCGGCGAAAAGGCCGGCCTCGTCACACTGATGGACGACTTCATGGTCCGCCTGCTGGCCGACCCGCGCACCGGTCCGCACTTCAAGCCGTCCAACCAGCAGCGCGTCAAGGAGCAACTGGTGGACCAGCTTTGTCAGCTCTCAGGCGGTCCCTGTGTCTACAAGGGCGCCGACATGAAAAGCGCGCATGCCAACCTGGACATCAAAAAGTCCGACTTCAACGCGCTGGTCGAGGTGCTGCAGCAAAGCATGGACGCCAAAGGCATTCCCTTCCGCACGCAAAACCAGATGCTGGCCTTGCTGGCGCCCATGCATCGTGACACCATCACGGTTCGCTGAACCCCACCACGAAAGCCATCCATCATGAAAAAAACCATCCTCTCCCTCACGCTCGCCGCCCTCGCGGGCTGGGCCAGCGCCGGCAACCTGCAGGTGCTGGTCATCGACAAGGACGGCAAGCCGGTACCCGACGCCGTGGTGGTGGTGGTGCCGGCCAACAAGGGCACGCCGAAGGCCGCGCTGCCCACCCAGGTCACCATCAACCAGGAAAAAATGCGTTTCGTCCCGGCGGTTAGCGTGGTCGCGGTCGGCGCGAAAGCGCTGTTTGTCAACAACGACCCCTGGGAACACCATGTGCGCGCCTCGGCCGCCGGATTTGCACAATTCGCCACCGCCAACAGCGGCGGGTTCGAGCTGCGGCTGGACGGCAAACCCGAAGGCAAGCCCGGCAAAAGCGCGGAGGCGGTATTTGAAAAAGCCGGCGCCGTGCTGCTGGGATGCCACATCCACGGCTCCATGCGCGGCCATGTCTATGTCAGCGACTCGCCCTGGGCCCTGCTGACAGGCGCCGACGGCATCGCCAATGTCGAGCAGATTCCCGATGGTGCGGCCCAGATCAGGGTCTGGCATGCGGACCAGCTGCTCGACATCGCGCCGCAGGCGGCCAATGTCAGCGCCACGCCGGGCAAGGCCACCCTGCAACTGACCGTGGTGCCGCGCCGCCGGCGTATCTAAGGACTGCGGCCGGATCACCGCCCCAGCGGCGCGAGGTCGGAGGCATACACGCGGTCGCGAAACCGGAGCTCCGCGCCGTTCTGCCGGGCGTCCCCGAAAGCGGCCAGTTCCTCTGCCCGGGCACGCCCCTGGCTGCGGTCCGGCGCTGGCAGCTCCGGTGTCGCCGCGCCGGCGCCGGTCTCCGCGACAGGGCGGCTGGACTCGAAGCCCTGTATCTCCTCGTTGACCCGCCAGTACACGCCCGCCACCAACAGGCCGTAACGCGTGGCCGCATTTCTGGCTATCGCCGCGCCCAGCGCGACCAGTTGCGCCGGCCGGCCCTCGCGCTTGTGCATGAAGTCGGTGGACAGGTCCATCATGACCGAATACATGTGCCCGCGCCTGTCGTTGCGCACCACCCGGAAGCGGTAGCTGGCCGACAGGATGCCGTGGGCCTGCAGGGTGAACCGGATGGCCTCATACAACATCTCGCGGCGAAACTCCATGCGCTCGTCGAGGTCCATCCGCACGGGTGCCGTCTCCGGTCCGGCGGACGCGGACGCCGAACGCTTGCCCGGGGTGAACAGATTCCTGAGTACAGACATGGCGACGGCTCTCAGCGCAAACGGGGGCCAGAAAAACCGGGAGCCGCGGCGCGGGCGCCAGCCAGGCCTGCACACAGCGCCGCCCCGGCGATGTGCGGAGCCGGGGGCAAGGTGGCGCGAATCGGGGTCATGAACATCTCCTGAAGCAGCTTTTGGGAACAAGCCGGCCGGTCGGCCAACCCCTGACAAACGCCGGAAAACGCCTGGCGGATGCAGGCGCGCAAGAATATTTTTTCCGCGCAGAAAGCGGTTTGCCCTGCCGGCGGAACTCCCTATACTCGGCCGCATGAAACCGGACCCTGATGCGGACACCCGCAGCCTCGAAACCCTGATCGCCGCGGCGGCCCGGGGTGACCATGCCTGTTTCGCCGAAGTGTATGAACGGACGCACCTGCATCTGTTTGGCGTTGCGGTCCGTATATTGGGTCAAGGACAGGCGGCCGAAGATGTGCTGCAAGAGGCGTATGTGAGTATCTGGAAAAATGCCGGCGGCTACCGCAGTGAAGTGGACGGGCAAACCCTTCAGGCCATGACCTGGTTGATTGCCATCGTCCGCAACAAGGCGCTCGACGCCCTGCGGGCCCGCACACGCCGCCGTGAAAGCGAGCTGCCCGAATCAGGCGACATCGATGAGGACGATATCCAGTCCACTGGCCACCCGGCGCCCAGCTCCATGCAGCTGCTCGAGCAGGCCAGCCAGGCCCTGCATATCGAAGGCTGCATGAATGCGCTGGACGGCAGCCACCGGCAAAGCCTGGCGCTGGCGTATTACCAGGGTTTGAGCCACACCGAAGTGGCCGCGCACATGGGCGCGCCACTGGGTTCGGTGAAAGCCTGGATACGGCGCGGGCTGGAAAAGCTCAAGGGCTGCCTGGCCGCGCAGGGGGTGGTGGCGTGAGCGCCGCCGGACCGCTCCAAGGCGCGAAGGCCCCCCCGGGGGGCAGCGCAGCGGCTTTGCCGCAAGCGTGGGGGCTGTCATGAAATACACCAACCCCGAACTGCTGGAACACCTGGCTTCGTCTTATGTGTTGGGCACGCTCGCCGGTGGCGCGCGACGCCGCTTCGAACGCCTGCAGCGCGACCGCGCCGATGTGCGTGTGCGCGTCGCACAGTGGGAGGCGCGGCTGGGACAGCTGGCAGCGTCGGTGCCTGCGCTGCAGCCGTCGGCGCAGGTGTGGAAAGCCATTGCGTCACGCACACAGCCTGCAGCAAGCACCGTCGCGGCAGACGTCTCTGCGCGCGGCTTGCTGGGCTGGCTCAAGCCCGCAGGATTTGGCTTCGGTGGCCTGGCTGCCGGGGTGCTGGCTGCCAGCCTGCTGTTTGTGACGGCACCGGGCGTCTTCTTGTCCAGCGACCAGGTCGCCATGCGCACCGGTGAAAAACTTCCGCAAAGTTATGTCGGCCTGCTGACCGACGCCCAGGGCAAGGGCAAGCTGCTGGTCAGTTCGCTGCGCCACGGAAAAACCATGACGGTCAAGGTCCTCAGCCCCATCACCGCGCCGGCCAGCGGCACGCTGATGCTGTGGGCGCTTCCCGCCAGCGGGCCGGCCTTCGCGCTGGGGCCGGTTCCCGTGACGGGCTCGGCCGTGTCCATGCTGCCGGACACGTCGGAAAAACTGCTGTCCAGCGTCAGCAAGCTGGTGGTGACGCTGGAAACGGACCCGGCGCCCGCCGCCCCGAGCGCCATGCTGGTGTTCAGCGGCAACTGCGCCAAGCTGTGGTGAGGGCGCGCCTGCAGAAATAAATGGTCCGCCCCCGCATCCGTTTGGGGGGCTCCGTCGTTTGTCTGAGGTGCTGATCGACAGCGCACCCCATCAACCGATTTCAAGGAGCCCGACATGCAAACACTGACCCTTCGCCACGTCATCGCCCTGCCCCTGCTGAGCCTGGCACTGGCCGGCGCCGCGCTGGCCGCCGACTTCCAGAGCACCCCCGTGGAAAATGCGCGGCTGGACGACTTTGCCACCGGTAAAAAGGCCCTGGAAGCCAAAAAATGGGCGGACGCAGCCAGCAGCTTCAGCAAGGTGGTCGCCCAGAACCCGAAAAATGCCGACGCCTGGAACTACCTCGGTTATTCCAGCCGCTGGCTGGGGAAATACGACGAGGCTTTTACAGCCTATGGCAAGGCGCTGGCGCTGGACCCGAAACACCGCGGCGCGCTCGAGTATTCGGGCATCGCCTACCTCAAGACCGGCCAGAAGGCCCAGGCCGAAGCGCAGCTGGCGAAGCTGCAGCTGATCTGCACCAGCTGCGAGGAAACCACGGACCTGGCCAAAGCGATTGCGGCGGCCAAATAAGGGCTGAGGCCTGCCTGCCGGAGCTGTTGCCGGCGCCGGGGCGCACCACGCGGTGCGTCCCAGGCGTGACTGGCCGGATGCGGCTGGCTGAATTACAGTGGCAGGCATGAACCCATTGACCTGCTTTTCCCTGTCGACCACCGGCCACGTCGCGCACCTGGTGCTCAATCGGCCCGAGGCCATGAACACCATGCACCCGACCTTCTGGCGCGAGCTCGACGCGGTGCTGACCGAGATCAACAACGCCGGCGAGGCGCGCGTGCTGCTGATCTCCAGCACCGGCAAACACTTCAGCGCCGGCATGGCGCTGGAGACCTTCGGCGGCGCCATCAGCATGGACGACCAGAGCCCGGAAGGCCGCGCCGCCATGTTCGACCTGCTGGCCGGCATGCAGGCGACCTTCACCAAACTCGAGACGCTGCGCATCCCGGTGATCGCCGCCATCCAGGGCGGCTGCATAGGCGGTGCGGTGGACCTGGTCACCGCCTGCTGCATCCGGTATGCGACCCCCGACACGTTTTTCTGCATCCAGGAAATCAACATCGGCATGGTCGCCGACGTCGGCACCCTGCAGCGCCTGCCCAAGCTGGTGCCGCTGGCGGTGGTCAAGGAGCTGGCCTACACCGGCCGCCGCCTCTCCGCGCAGAAAGCCCTGGGCTACGGCCTGGTCAACGAGGTGTTCGATTCGGCTGAAGCCATGCTGGCCGGCGCACTGTTGTGCGCGCAGGAGATCGCCGCCAAACCGCCGGTGGCCATCTGGGGCACCAAGCAGGCCATCCATTACGCACGCGACCACGCGGTGGACGACGCGCTCAAGCAGATGGGCTGGCTGCAGGGCGCGATCTGGAGCAACCCGCATGTGCGCGAATCGGTGACCGCCATGAAGGAAAAACGCGCGGGCGAGTTCCCGGCCCTGTCACCGCTCAAACATTTCAATGAAATCGGGCTCTAGCCCTTGTCCGGCGTGCGTAAACAGCTATTGATTTGATAGCTAGGCAGGCGCCTGTGTTTCGGCGCACTGGCGCTGCAACTGGAACAGGTGGGAGCGGAAGGCGACGGCGTCATGCCACAGCGGCGAGGCAAACACCGTCCGGCTCACCGGCTCGCCCGCATCGGTCGGGACCTCGATCGTGATGACCTGTTTGTCGCCCTGTGTCGCCATGGACAGGTCCAGGTCCAGCAGCGGCACATCCACGCTGGCCGGCTTCGCGCTTTCCCGCGCCGCGGTGAAGCGCAGCAGGCAATCGCCAATCAGTGAAATGTGCTGCCTCACCTTGCGCGCCGCGTCCTCACCCATCTGATTGAGCTGCGCCACATGTTCGGGCGGGCTCATCAAGGCGCCGTCCACCATGTCCTCCTCCGGGTAGCCATCGTGGCAGGCGCCCAGGCACAGCAGCAGGGCCAGGGCGGGGATGCCGCTGAAGCAGCGGGGAAGCAAACCGCCTGCCCGCATTTATTGCCGCGCCGTCCGCACGTTGGCCGGCAGGGCTTGCGGATGGCTGGTGCGGAAGGGGTTGATGTCGAGGCCGCCGCGCCGCGTGTAACGCGCATACACCGACAGGCGTTGCGGACGGCAGCGCGTCCAGATGTCCATGAAGATGCGCTCGACGCACTGCTCATGGAACTCGTTGTGGTTGCGGAAACTCACCAGGTACTGCAGCAGGCCTTCCTGGTCAATCGGCGCGCCCGAATAACTGATCTGCACGCTGCCCCAGTCGGGCTGGCCGGTGACCAGGCAGTTGCTCTTGAGCAGGCTGGAGGTCAATGTCTCTGTCACCGGCGGCTCGTCGTGGTCGGCGAACAGCAGTTCGGGCGCCGGCGTGTAATGAACACATTCGACATCCAGCCGGTCCAGGGTCAGGCCGTCGAGCTCATGCACCGGCTCCTGGTCGAACTGCTCGGGGCCCAGGGTCTTCACGCCGACCCCGGCGCCGACAGCGGTGTTCAGGTCGGCCCGGATACGCTCGCGCACTTCGCGCGCATCGGTAAAGCGCGTGTTGTTGAAACTGTTGAGGTAGAGCTTGAACGACTTGCTCTCGACAATGTTCGGTGACTCGCAGGGCACGGTGATGTGGGCCAGCGCGACCTGCGGCTTGCCGCGCAGGTTGAGCCAGCTCAGCTCGAAGGCGGTCCACATGTCGGCGCCCATGAAAGGCAGGCTGCCTGCGAGGCCGATCTCCGCACGCTTGACGGCCCGCGGAATCGGGAACAGCAGCGAGGCGTCGTACTGGTCGATGTAGGCCGAGCTTTTGCCCAGTTGTGATTCTTCAGGAGTGTTATTGGCCCCCACGCTTGCGGCTGGCGCCGCTGCGCTGCCCCCCGGGGGGGCGTTCGCGCCTTGGGGCGGCCCGGCGTCGCCGTTGGCCCCCACGCTTGCGGCTGGCGCCGCTGCGCTGCCCCCCGAGGGGGCGTTCGCGCCTTGGGGCGGCCCGGCGTCGCTCATGTCTTGGCTCCTTGTGCTGTGTTGAGATGCGGGATCAGGGGTTCGAGGATGCGCTGGACCACACCGGCCGGCAGGTCGTGGCCCATGCCTTCGATGCCGACCAGGGTGGCGCCGGGAATGCGCCGCGCCGTGTCTACGCCGCAGGCGTAAGGCACCAGCGGATCGGCCTTGCCGTGAATCACCAGTGTCGGCACCCGCAGCCCGCCCAGGGCGTGGGCGCGCTGGCTGTCGGCGGCGATGGCAGCCATCTGGCGCACCGTACCAGCCGGGTAAAAGCTGCGTTTGGCCGCCGCGGCAATGCGCTCACGCAGTTCCGCATCATCCATCGGGAACCCGGGGCTGCCGATGGCCTTGAAGAGTTTTACGTAATGATTCAGCACGGACTCGGCATCCTTGCCCGCCGGGCGGCTCATCAGCACCCGCATCACCTGCGGTTTGGCCTGGGGCAGGCCGCGCGCGCCGCTGGAGCTCATGATGCTGGTCAGGCTCAATACACGCTCCGGCGCGGCAATCGCCACGCGCTGCGCAATCATGCCGCCCATGCTGACACCGACCACATGCGCTTTCGCCACCCCCAGCGCGTCCAGCACCGCCAGCGTGTCGGCCGCCATGTCGCCCAGCGAATACGGTGACTTCACCGGCAAGCCCAGTTTGTACTTCAGCCCTTCCCACAGCAGGTTGGGCAAACCGAGGTGGTCGAATTTCTGCGACAGGCCGATGTCGCGATTGTCCAGCCGGACCACCCGGTAACCGGTGTCCACCAGCGACTGCACCAGCGCCGGCGGCCAGGCCACCAGTTGCATGCCCAGACCCATGATCAGAAGCACCACCGGCAGGCCGGTCGTGTCACCGGCGTGGCTGTCCTCGATTTCGATGTCGATGCCGTTTGCTCTTAATTTCATAGCTGGGTATGCCCGGCAGGCGCGGCCTGCAGGTCAATTTCTTTCACAAGTTAGCTGAATGGTCTTTCGCGTAGCCATTTGGTGGCTATCCACTTTTCACCAGCCAGCACCGGCATGCCGCCGTGCAGGGTCTGGCTGCAGGGATGCGCCTGGCCGTAGCTGAAAAACACCGCGCTGCCGCGCCGCGGCGCGACCTGCAGCCGCAGATCGGGAAACACCGTGGCACCGCCCTGCTCCGGCTCCTGCAGGTAGATCACCAGTGTCGCCACACGCTGGCCACCGCGCGCCAGGATGGTGGCGCTGCCCGCCTCGGCAGGATCGAAATAATCGTAGTGCGGCTTGTACTCGGCGCCGGGGCCGTAACGCAGCACCTGCAGGCCTTCGCCGTTCTCGACCGGCCAGTCCAGCAGCTTCGCGATGCGTGCCTCGATGCTCGCCACCAGTCCGGTTTCGCCACGCGTGAAAAACATGCCGTCGCTGGTCCGGTCATCGTGCACCTCTTCACCGCCTGTCTCCAGCGCCACCGTGAGCGAACGCTGCAGCCGCGGCCGGGCCGCAGCGATCAGCGCCAGGCATTCGTCGCTGTCCAGCAGGTTCTCCAGCACCAGCAGGTCGGGCGCGCGCATGACGGTGCTGATCGCCACCTGGCGGTCGCCCGCGTCCAGGCGCAGGCTCGACGCCGCAGCCGCCGGCCACGGCACGGGCACGGCTGCCGGCGGGGTCTCGGTCAGGGCTTCACTCGCCGCCTGGTGGCTCCAGCCCGCGGCGAGCATGGCCTGCAACACCGCCTCACGGCCGTGGCCGTCGGCGCTCTGGGCGGCAATCCAGTCGCGCAGTTCGCGCGTGATCGCCTGGTGCTGGCCGGTGATCGCAGGTGCGGGCATGTCGGGTCCTTGCGCGAGCTGCAGGCTCAGGCCGCCTGCTTGCGGCGAAACACCAGCCGGTCCGGGCCGGACACGGCGGGCTCGAAGCGGTAGCCCTCGGCATCAAAGCCCTCGAGCTTGCGCACGCTGGCGATTTTGTTCGCAATCGCATAACGCAGCATCAGGCCGCGTGCACGCTTGGCGTTGAAACTGATGATCTTGTACTTGCCGCCCTTGTACTCTTCAAACACACAACTGACCACGCGCGGCTTCAGGACCTTGCGGTCCACGGCCTTGAAATACTCCTCGCTGGCGAGGTTGACCACCACCGGCGATGTGTCGGCCGCAGCGCGCTGGTTGAGGTAGCCGGCAATCTTCGTGCCCCAGAACTGGTAGAGGTTGGCCGCGTCGCCAACCGCCAGCGACGTGCCCATCTCGAGCCGGTAGGGCTGCATCCGGTCCAGCGGGCGCAACACGCCATACAGGCCGCTCAGGATGCAGACATGGTCCTGCGCCCAAGCCAGTTGTGATTCGCTCAGGGTTTTGGCATCCAGTCCGCCATAGACATCTCCATCGAAAGCCAGTACCGCCTGTTTGGAATTTTTGGCGGTGAAACGCGGCGACCAGGCCTGGTAACGCGCCACGTTCAGGCCGGCCAGCTTGTCCGACAGGTGCATCAGCGTGCTGATCTGCTGCGGCGTTTTTTCGCGCAGCACGGCGATCAGCTCGGCCGACTGGCGCGCAAACAGGGCGGGAGTGTGGGTGGCAACCTGGGGCGGCGTGTCGTAATCCAGCGACTTGGCCGGCGAGAGGAGAAACAGCATGGGGGAGGATTTCGTGACAAGGGCGAAACCCCCACTTTACGACAGCCGGGCAACACCCGGCCGGACTGCGGACTTAAGCAAGCGCTGAACAAGCCCAGGGGGGTTGTTCAGCGCTTGCTTTTCAACGCAGGTCGCTGGCCAGCGAAGCCAGGGTTTCGGCCGCTATCGACACATGCGCCGGATAGTGCGTGTGGTCGCACCCGAGCTTGACGCCGGCGCCGGCTTTGACTGCCGCGCACATGGGGGCATCGAGCTCGAAGCGCACAAAATGCACGGCCGAGGTCTTTTCCTCGTTCTCGCGGTCCATGTCCTCGTCGGCAATCGCATACACGCGGGCGTGGCCCTCCACCTCGACAAACAGCCTGTCCTCGACCCCGATCAGCCGGGCCAGTTCACGCTTGCGCTCGTTGATATCGGGATACTCCAGCATCACGGTGGCCTTCCAGTTGCTGCCGTCGGGCATCAGCGGTGCATAGGCCTCGATCTCCTGGTTGATGCCGTCTTCCTCGAAGATTTTTTCGATACGCAGCATTTCCTGGATCTGGTAGCGAATGCTGGTTTCGCTTTCGAACTGCAGGTTGATGTGTTCGCCCAGGCGCACGCTGCGCAAGCGGCGGTGCGCCATGATGGCCGGCTTGTTGTCCTTGCGGTACCTGCTGTAGGCCTCCAGCGTCATGAGGCTGTCTCGGGTGATTTTTCCGGTGGTCTGCATGATGGCCTCCTGTCTACTTCAGGCCGTAGGCGGTGCGCACCAGGGTCAAGGGGTGTTTTTGCGGCGGTGCGCCGAGCTGGTTCACCTCGAAGCCCTGGGCGATGTGGTGGCCGCCCAGCGGACAGTCGCTGCTGATCACGTCAGGCAGTCCACCGTCCCGGTGCGCGGCCATGGCCTTGAACAGCGGCTTGCCGATTTTTAGGGCCTGCTGGTGGTAGGGCAGCTTCACGCCGAAGGTGCCGGCATGGCCGGAACAGCGCTCGTGGGTGTGAACGCTGGTACCGGGCACCATCCTGAGCATTTCCTCGGTTTTCTTGCCGATGTTCTGCACCCGTCCATGACAGGGGATCTGGTAACTGACCTTGCCCAGCGGCACCGGAAATTCGGTCTTGAGCAGGCCGTCGCGCTTGCGTGCCATCAGGTACTCGAAGGGGTCCCACATGTGTTCCTTGACCAGCTGAACCTCGGCGTCGCCCGGGTACATCAGCGGGATTTCCTGCTTGAACATCAGCGTGCAGCTCGGCACGGCGCTCAGGATGGCAAAGCCGTCCCGCGCATATTTCGCCAGCACCGGGATGTTGGCCTCCTTGCTCTCATTGACCGAATCGAGGTCGCCGAGCTCCAGCTTGGGCATGCCGCAGCATTTTTCCTTGTCGACCAGCACGTAAGGCACTTCGTTGTGGTCCAGCACCTTGAGCAGGTCGTGGCCTATGCCGGGCTCGTTGTAGTTGATGTAACAGGTCGAATAAATCACCACCTTGCCCGGTGTTTTGACGCCATCTTTCACCGCATGGGGCGGCGACTCGGGCACGCCGGAGCGGAATTTTTTTGTCGCCAGTTCGGGCAGCCAGGCGTTTTTGTCCACGCCCAGCACTTTTTCCATCACGGCCCGGGCCGGCCTGGTCTTGTTGACCGCATTGGCCACCTGGACCACGACGGGAATGCCGGCAAACTGGCCATGCACATCGGTAGAGGCCAAAAACCTCTCACCCATGCCGACCTCACCCTTCCTGAACTTGATGGCCTTGGCGCGCAGCATGGTGTGCGGAAAGTCGAGGTTGAACTCATGCGGCGGCACATAGGGGCACTTGGTCATGTAGCAGAGGTCGCACATGTAGCACTGGTCGACCACCTTCATGTAATCCTTCCTGTCCACCCCATCGACCTCGCCGGTGCTGCTTTCATCGACCAGGTCGAACAGTGTGGGGAAGGCCCCACACAGGCTCACACAGCGCCTGCAGCCATGGCAAATGTCGAAGATGCGCTCCATCTCATGGAAAGTCGCGTCCTCGTTGTAGTAGTCGGGATTTTTCCAGTCGATCGCGTGACGCGTCGGCGCCTGCAGATTGCCTTCTGTGGCCATGGCACACCTCTCTTATGGGAGCTTTATGGGTCGCAAGCCGCCACGCCGTCACGGCGTAGCGAGCGGGTGCAGGGCAAGGCGCGGGCGTCGGGTCACCGGAATGTGCTCAAGGCACATGAGGATGGCCCGATCGGGACCCGCAACGCCGCCATGCGCCCGCGCAGTAGCCGTCAATCCACCAGTTCGGCGAGGGCCTTGGTGTAGCGATTCGCATGCGAGCGCTCGGCCTTGGCCAGGGTTTCGAACCAGTCGGCGACTTCGTCGTGGCCTTCGTCACGCGCGGTCTTGGCCATGCCGGGGTACATGTCGGTGTACTCATGGGTCTCGCCGGCCACGGCCGAGGCGAGGTTCTCACGCGTGCCGCCGAAGGGCATGCCGGTGGCCGGGTCGCCACACTGCTCCAGCCACTCGAGGTGGCCATGCGCGTGGCCGGTTTCGCCTTCCGCCGTGGAGCGGAACAGCGCTGCAACATCGGGTTGGCCTTCGACGTCGGCCTTGTTTGCGAAATACAGGTAGCGGCGGTTGGCCTGGGATTCGCCGGCAAATGCGGCCTTCAGGTTTTCTTCCGTCCTGGAGCCTTTGAGAGCAGCCATGGATATCTCCTTCGTGGTTGTAGAAGTTCTTGTGCCCCCGGTGTGAGCACCGCGGACGCTCACACGGTAGGCCGATCCAGCGGCGGCGTCCAATTGCCTGCTTCAATAGCTTGCGGCAAAAAAAGCTATCGCCCATTCCACCGAGAACCATTCTCAGGTCACAGCTTGAGCCACCCGGAATTGCCGACTTGGCAGCTTGCTGGAGTTACGTTATAGTAAACGCATTATGAATAGGTGAATTCAACCTGCATTTCCAATCCACCTGAATCGCTCTGCCGACATCCCCTGGAGACCCGCCATGGCCGCCCTTCCGAACACCCTGACTCCGCCCTCCCGACTCTCGCCCCTGCCGGCCCCGGCGCCGGTGCAGCAACTGCACCACTACGCCTATCGTGCGAAAGACGCCGAGGAAACCCGGCATTTCTACGAGGACATCCTCGGCCTGCCGCTGTACCACATCATCCAGAGCGACTACGTTCCGAGCACTGGCGAGTACTGCCCCTACACCCACTTCTTTTTCCGGTTGCAGGACGGCTCCTTCATCGCTTTTTTCGACCTCGGCAATGACGAGGCGGCCCTGCCCTCGCCGAACACGCCGCTGTGGGTCAACCACATCTCGTTTCGTGTCGATACGGTGGCCGACCTGGAAGCCATGAAAGCGCGCCTCGAAGCCGATGGCATCGAAGTGCTGGGTGTGACCGACCACCACATCTTCAAGAGCATTTACTTCTTCGACCCCAACGGCGTGCGCCTGGAGCTGACGGCGCAGCTGGCCGACGAATTCCAGATGCTGCAGGAAAGCAAGACCGCCCACGCGCGCCTGGCCGAATGGACAGCACGCAAACAGCAGTGGCGCAAGGACAAGGCGGCGGGTCAGGCCGCCGAAACCCTGAAGCCGCAGCAAAACGACAGGCCGGAGTTCGGAAGCAAACCCGCCGCCTGATACGCCTCGATTACTATCATTTTGATAGCTGCCTGCGCTTGTCCGGCAAGGGCCAGGCCTTGAAAATACTCACCACCCATTGATGCCCGGAGCGAGACACGCCATGCTGGAGACACCTGCCTACGCCCCGACGGCGTTCACCAACGGTTATGAGTTCACCCAGGGCACGGGTTACACCCTGCCTGAATACCCGTTCGTGGCTCCGCCCGAGCTCAACTCAAAACAAATCAGGCGCCATCCCATCGTCATCGTCGGCGGCGGGATCACCGGCCTGAGCCTGGCCTGCGCGCTGGCACGTTACGGCGTGGCAGCTGTGCTGCTGGACGAAGACAACAGCGTGGGCGTCAAGGGCGCCTCGTCGCGCGGCATCTGCTACACGCAGAAGTCGCTGGAGGTTTTCCACCGCCTCGGCATCTACGAGCGGATTGCCGCCAAGGGCGTGCAGTGGAGCGTGGGCCGCACCTTTGCGGGCGACGACGAGGTCTATTCCTTCGACCTGCGCCAGCAGAGCAACTTCAACCTCTCGACCCAGCCGCCCTTCATCAACATCCAGCAGTTCTACATCGAGGGTTACCTGGTCGAACGCATCCATGAACTCGGCCACGTGGACCTGCGCTGGAAGTCGCGCGTCACCGCCTTCACGCAAAACGCCGAGGTCGCCACGCTGACGGTGGAAACGCCGGCGGGCAGCTACCAGATCGAGGCCGAACACGTGATCGACGCGTCCGGCTCGCACACACCCTTTCACGACTGGGTCGGCGCCACCATGCAGAACAAGCGCGGCGACGACCGCTGGTGCATCGCCGATGTGCGCTTTTCCACACACCCGCCGGTCGAGCGCCACACCTGGATCGAGGCGCCTTTCAATGAAAACCGCGCGGTCTGGCAGCACCTGATGGCCGACGACGTCTGGCGCATCGACTACCAGATGGCGCCCAATGCCGATCCCGACGCCGTGAGCCGCGAAGACGTGGTGCGTGAACGCCTGCAGCGCCAGTTCGGCAAGGATGTCGAGGTCGAGATCGTCTGGGTCGGCCCCTACGCCTACCGCAGCCGCTGCCTGGACCAGTTGCGCGTGGGCCGCGTGTTTTTCATGGGCGACACCGCAACAATCGTCAGCCCCTTCGGCGCGCGCGGCGGCAACACCGGTGTGGCCGATGCCGACAACCAGGCCTGGAAGCTGGCCGCCGTGCTGCGTGGCCGTGCCAGCGCCACGCTGCTGGAGAGCTACAACGCGGAGCGGCTCGAAGCGGCCCAGCAAAACGTGCAGGTGACCAACCGCACCGCACGTTTCCTGCGACCGGCAGACGGCATGGAGCGCTGCTTTCGCACGGCGGCGATCAGCCTGGCCAGGCAGTACCCGTTTGCGCGCTCCCTGGTGAATACCGGCCGCATGGCGGTGGCCAACACCTACACCCGTTCATCCATCTGCGACAGCACCGGCGGGCAATCGGTACAGAACGTGGCTTTCCGTTGGGCCGACGGCGCGCAAGGTGCCATCAACGACCTGCTGCAGTGGGCCGGCGGCGACCTGCTGCTGCTGGTGTTCGGCGAGCTGCCGGCCGCCAGCCTGCAGCGCCTGAAGCAGCTGGCCCAACACGCGCCGGTGCGCAGCGTGCAGGTGCTGGGCCCGGACGACCGCGCCCAGGCACGCGAACATGTGCGCGATATCAACGTACGGGGCACCGGCCATGTGCGGGGTGCCTGCCACGTGGTTGGCCACACCTGGGCCCTGGTGCGGCCCGACGGCTACCTGGCCGCCACCGGCAAGGCCGTCGATGGCCAACTGGTCGCTGCTGTCGAAAAAACCCTGGGCCTGCGCTGAAATCCGGAAAGACCTCCCATGACCACCGAAGCTGCCATCAAGACCGACTCCAACTTCCAGGATGCGGATGCCTTTTACGAATGCCTGCTCGACGCCCACCAGGGCCTGAGCCGGGAGCAGTCCGAGCTGCTCAACGCCCGGCTGATCCTGATCCTGGCCAACCAGATTGGCGACAGCGCGGTGCTCCAGGCCTGTATCGCGGGCGCCCGGGACGCGCCGGCGCGCTGAAGCGGCGCCAGTCGAATAAAATCGGCCCACTGATCCACCCCGGCGGCATCTCACCAGATGCCGTTTTTCATTGCCGCCCATGACCGACCCTGCCCAGCCCCTGCCCACCCCACCCGCCGAGACCGCGACCGCGCGGGCGTCCGTGCCAACGCCGGGGCTGGACAGCCTGGCCAAGTCCTTCGAACCGGCGGCGATCGAAAGCCAGTGGGGGCCGCGCTGGGAGGCCAGCGGCATGTACGAACCGACGCTGGATGCGGCGAAACCGTCCTTTTCGATCCAGCTGCCGCCGCCCAATGTGACCGGCACGCTGCACATGGGCCACGCCTTCAACCAGACCATCATGGACTCGCTGACGCGTTACCACCGCATGCGCGGCCACAACACGCTGTGGGTCCCCGGTACCGACCACGCCGGCATCGCCACGCAGATCGTGGTCGAGCGCAAGCTGCAGGCCGAAGGCCAGAGCCGGCACGACCTGGGCCGCGAAAAGTTTGCCGAAAAAGTCTGGGAGTGGAAGGAAGAATCCGGCAGCACCATCACGCGCCAGATGCGCCGCATGGGCGACTCGGTGGCCTGGAAGCACGAGTACTTCACGATGGACCCGAAGATGTCCAAAGTGGTCACCTCCACCTTTGTGCAGCTCTACGAGCAGGGCCTGATCTACCGCGGCAAGCGCCTGGTCAACTGGGACCCGATCCTCAAGTCGGCGGTGTCGGACCTGGAGGTCGAAAGCGAAGAGGAAGACGGCTTCCTCTGGCACATCCGCTACCCGCTGGCCGACGGCAGTGGCTCGCTGACGGTCGCCACCACGCGACCCGAAACCATGCTGGGCGACGTGGCGGTGATGGTCCATCCCGAAGATGACCGTTACAGCCACCTGATCGGCAAGGAAGTCGTCCTGCCACTGTGTGGCCGGAACATTCCCGTCATCGCCGACGACTACGTCGACAAGGCTTTCGGCACCGGCGTGGTCAAGGTCACGCCGGCCCACGACAGCAACGACTACGCGGTCGGCCAGCGGCATCAGTTGCCCATGATCGGCGTACTCACGCTGGACGCCGCCATCAATGACAACGCACCCGAAAAATACCGGGGCATGGACCGCTTCGTGGCGCGCAAGGCGGTGGTCGCCGACCTGGAAGCCCAGGGCCTGCTGGTCGAGGTCAAGAAACACAAACTCATGGTGCCGCGCTGCGCGCGCACCGGCGCCGTCATCGAGCCCATGCTGACCGACCAGTGGTTTGTCGCCATGAGCAAGGTCAGCGAGCAGGACCCGACCGGCAAGTCGATCGCCCAGAAGGCGCGAGACGCGGTGGACAGCGGCGCCGTCAAGTTTGTACCCGAGCAGTGGGTCAACACCTACAACCAGTGGATGGGCAACATCCAGGACTGGTGCATCTCGCGCCAGCTCTGGTGGGGCCACCAGATCCCGGCCTGGTACGACGAGGACGGCAAGGTCTACGTCGCTGAAAACGAAGCGGCGGCCCAAGCCCAGGCGCCGGGCAAGACCCTGCGCCGGGATGAAGACGTGCTCGACACCTGGTATTCGTCGGCGCTGGTGCCCTTCTCCTCGCTGGGCTGGCCCGAGAAGACCAAAGAGCTGGATCTCTTTCTCCCGTCCAGCGTGCTGGTCACCGGCTACGACATCATCTTCTTCTGGGTCGCCCGGATGATCATGATGACCACGCATTTCACCGGCCAGGTGCCCTTCCACCACGTCTACATCCATGGCCTGGTGAAAGACGCGCAAGGCAAGAAGATGAGCAAGTCTGAAGGCAATGTGCTGGACCCCGTCGATTTGATCGACGGCATCGAACTCGCGCCGCTGCTGGACAAACGTTCGCAGGGCCTGCGCAAACCCGAGACCGCGCCGCAAGTGCGCAAGAACACCGAGAAGGAATTCCCGGCCGGCATTCCGGCCTACGGCGCCGATGCGCTGCGTTTCACCTTTGCATCGCTGGCCAGCCTGGGCCGCAGCATCAACTTCGACAGCAAGCGCTGCGAGGGTTACCGCAACTTCTGCAACAAGCTCTGGAACGCCACCCGGTTCACCCTGATGAACTGTGAAGGCCAGGACTGCGGCCTGGCCGAACACACCAAGGAGCAATGCGCGCCCGGGGGCGAGTTTCACAACTACATGAGCTTTTCCCAGGCGGACCGCTGGATTGCCTCCACCCTGCAACGCGTGGAAGCCGACGTGGCCAAAGGTTTTGCCGACTATCGCCTCGACAACGTCGCCGGCAGCATCTACCAGTTTGTCTGGGACGAGTTCTGCGACTGGTACCTGGAAATAGCCAAGGTGCAGATCCAGACCGGCACGCCGGCCCAGCAACGCGCCACACGCCGCACGCTGATCCGCACGCTGGAAGCCATCCTGCGGCTGGCGCACCCGGTGCTGCCCTTCATCACCGAGGAGCTCTGGCAAATCGTCGCGCCGGTCGCCGGCCTGAAAAAGGGGGACTACATCGGGCAGGCCGCCTACCCGCAAAGCCAGCCCGGCAAGATCGATACCCAGGCCGAAGCCCATGTGGCCAAACTCAAGACCCTGGTCGACGCCTGCCGCAACCTGCGCGGCGAGATGAAGGTGTCACCGGCCACGCGGCTGCCGCTGTTCGTGGTCGGCGATCACGCCTTCATGACACAGTCGGCGCCCGTCATCAAGGCGCTGGCCAAGCTCAGCGAGGTCAAGGTGTTTGAGAGCGAGGCCGACTGGGCCAAGGCGGCCGAGGCCGCGCCCGTTGCCGTCGTCGGGGAAGCCAGGGTCTGCCTGCACATGGAAGTCGACGTGGCCGCCGAAAAAGCCCGCCTGGGCAAGGAAGCCACGCGGCTGGAGGGCGAACTCGTCAAGGTCCAGGCCAAGCTGGCCAATGAAGCCTTTGTGGCCAAGGTGCCGCCGGCGGTGCTGGAGCAGGAGCGCAAGCGCCTGACGGACTACACCGCGACGCTGGAAAAAATCCGGGGCCAGCTGGCACGCCTGAATTAGCCGGCCCTGTCGAACTGCGGTTTCCTGATTTCAAGCAGGGGCCGCGGATCTGCCTTCGCCAGTCCGCAGGCGGAGCGTCCCCAAGAGAGCAGAGAGTTAAACGCAGTGAACGAGCGTGGGGGCTCTCACCTGATGGAGTATTCCTGGTCACCCCATTGCGAGGGCGACACGGCGCCGGGCAGTTCCATGTCCATGGGTGCACTCGGGATGTAGTCGACGCCGCGCTGATCGGCCGCAATCGCCTCGTGCATGCGGTGCGCCACATACCAGCTCGAGCGCAAGCGGGCTTCGCGCGTGTGCGAGCCCAGGCGCGGCGTGATGAACAGGTTTTTCAGGCCGTTGACAGGTGAGTTCTCGGCGGTGAAATTGTCCTCGGCGCCGTCCAGGATGCAGGCCTCGATGCGGCCATCACACAGGGCCGCCGCCAGGGCATTTTCGTCAAACAGCGCGCTGCGGCTGATGCCCACCCACAGCTGATTGCGTTTGCAGGCTGCCAGCAGCTTTTCGTTCACAAAACTGCGGAATCGCGTGGCGTACAACATCTGCACCGACACCGCATCGGACTGGCTGACCAGTTCGGTCAGGGTCACAGGCTGGATGCGCAGGCGCTC
>JAUXPP010000047.1 GCA_030683705.1 Polaromonas sp.
CTCCGAACCGGGCCCGGTATCTGGGTATTGGTTTTCTTCCCCCACCTTTCTGTATGCGCCGAGGAGTGGAGGGCCAGACGGATCAGGGATCGCGATTGTTTGAGCCGAAGGCGAGTTCGAGCTCGACCCCATTTTTTGCGAGCACCGCAGGTTGCCCGTAGCGGAGCGGAGGGACCCGGACCATCGGGTCGCCTTCTCTTTGCTTACTTTCTCTTGGCGACGCAAGAGAAAGTGAGTCGCCCGCCGGGGCGAGACCCGGCTTGCTGGCACACCCTCCGGGGCACGAGGAAGCAGAAAGATGGATCCCGGATCCAGTCCGGGATGACACGCGAAGAACGTGGCCCGTTGCTTCACCCGTCGGGCAGAGGAACACAGATCAGCGCTTCTGCGCACAATAGGGTCATGCGCACCCCCACCGCGGCCAAGCCGCTTCCCACCGTCCTGCTGACCGGGTTCGATCCGTTTGGCGGCGAAAGCCTGAACCCGAGCTGGCAGGCGGTCCGCGCGCTGCATCACAAGCGCATTGCCGGCCACAAGGTCGTGGCGGCGCAACTGCCCACGCTGTTCGATACCTCGCTGGCGGAACTGGCCCGCCTGCTGCGCGAGCACCGGCCGGCACTGGTCATCTGCGTGGGCCAGGCGGGCGGGCGCGCCGCGATCTCGCTGGAACGCATCGCCATCAATGTCAATGACGCGCGTATCCCCGACAACGCCGCTGCGCAACCGGTGGACACCGCGGTGGTCGCCGGCGGCCCCGCAGCATATTTCACCGGCCTGCCGATCAAGGCCATGCTGCAGGCGCTGCAGCGCGAAGGTCTTGCGGCCGAGGTTTCGCAAACCGCAGGCACCTTTGTCTGCAACCATGTGTTTTACGGGCTCATGCACCTGCTGGCAACGCGGCGCGGTTTCAGCCGAACGCGCGGCGGGTTTATCCACGTGCCCTGGCTGCCCGGTCAGGGCCAGCCCCATATGGCGACCGACGAACTGGTGCGCGGGCTGCGTGTTGCCATCAAGGCGGCACTGGCGACAAGCACCGACATCGCCCAGGGTGCAGGCGCCGTCAGTTAGTCCCGGGAAGGCGGGGGTTCGTCGCGCACCAAACGCCACATCAGCCAGGTGCCGATCAGTGCGTTGCACAGTGCAAACACCCCGACGATGATCATGGCCAGGGTGTTGAGGGGGCGGTTTTGCACAATCCAGGCCAGTGCCGCCGACAGGAGGTTGAGCACCAGCATCATCCAGAACAGGGGATTGCGCGGCTGGAACAGGCGGGATAATTTCATGGCGGCCATGCTAACCGCATTCGGGCCGGTGGATCAGCCGCGGGGACAGCTGCAGCGCAAGGCTTAGCGGTGTGCGCTGAAGGCCACAGGAATCAGGCCCTGGCTGGAACCGGCCGACACCGCCGTGCTGCGGCTGAAGCTGCTGCCGCTGTTGTCGGCCAGGGTGGTCCGGCCGGCAGCATCTGGCGAGGCCTGGGCCTGGATGATGCACTTGTTGAGTTCGGCCCCGCCCAGGGTTTCCATGCATTGAACCATGGCGATCCGCTGTGAGGCGAGCATGGACTCCCGCAGTTCGGCCTTTTTGACCTGGCCGCCAGCCACCATCGCAATGCCCACCAGCATGCCCACCACCAGCAACAAGCCGGCACCGGCAAAAAGGTATTCGCGCGGTACGGTGTGAACTTTGGGCAAGTGGCTGGAAAACATGAAAGGCTCCTGGTGGTGACTGGTTCAATGGTAGGCAGCAGACCCGGGCGTGCAACCCGGTGCACGGCGCGTGGCGCTGTAGGAGAAAACCTCCGCGCCCCATGCGGCTTCCGGCTTACCATCCGGGCATGACGCACGTACACCCCTTGCTGGACGCCAGACAGACTGCAGCGCGTTTGCCCTATCCCGCCCTGGTGGCGGAGATCGCCGCGCTGCTGGCCGACGACTCGGTCCAGGTGCCCGAGCGCCTGGTCCAGCCGCTGGCCGGTGGCGGCAGCCTGTTTGTCATGCCGGCGATGGACGGGCAGGTGGCCATCACCAAGCTGATCACCTTCACACCCGCCAACGCCGGTACGCCGCGCCCCACCATCCAGGGTGACGTGGTGGTGTTCGACATCCCCAGCGGCGCACGCCGCCTGGTGCTGGACGGGCCCACCGTGACCGCCAGGCGCACCGCCGCCGTGTCGCTGCTCGCAGCGCAGCGGCTGGCGCCCAACACCCGGGGGCCGCTGCTGATTGTGGGCGCGGGTGTGCAGGGCCTGGCGCACCTCGAGGCATTTGCCGGGGGCCTCGGCATCGCCGAAGTGGTGATCGCCTCGCGCAGCCAGGCCAGCGCGCAGACGCTGGCTGCACACGCAGAGTCACTGGGCCTGCGCGCACGCACAACGCAGGACCCCGACGCCGCATTGGCAGACTGCCCGCTGGCCGTGACCTGCACACCGGCCAGCCGCGTGGTGTTGCAGGCCTTGCCGCGGCCGGACGGTTTTATCGCTGCGGTCGGCGCCTTCACGCCGGCCATGGTCGAGCTCGGCGCCGGCCTGTGCCAGCACTTCGCAGAAACAGGGACGGTGGTGGTGGACACGGCCGACGCTCTCCACGAGGCCGGCGACCTGCTGCAGGCCGGTCTCGATGTGCGCAGCTTCGCCACGCTGGCCGATGTGCTGCGCAGCGGCAGGGCCCGGCCGGCGGGGCCGGTGCTTTTCAAAAGCTGCGGCTGGGCCGGCTGGGACCTGGCGGCCGCGCGGACCGCCTTGTTGACTGGCGCCGCGACCACCCCGCTTGATCCACCGCAAGCGAGTCCTGCCCCGCCCTTCTAGACTGGGGCCTGTTCACAGGCCCTCAATCATGAAACTTCAATTCCTCGGCGCCACCGACACCGTCACCGGTTCCAGATACCTGATCCAGCACGACAAGTCCAGGGTGCTGGTCGATTGCGGCCTGTTCCAGGGCTACAAGCTGCTGCGCCTGCGCAACTGGGCGCCGCCGCCGGTGAAACCGTCGTCCATCGACGCGGTGATCCTCACGCACGCCCACATCGACCACAGCGGCTACCTGCCGCTGCTAGCGCGCCAGGGCTTTCGCGGCAAGGTGTTCTGCACGCCCGCCACCTACGACCTGTGCCGCATCCTGCTTCCCGATTCAGGCCACCTGCAGGAGGAAGAAGCGGAGTACGCCAACCGCCACAAGTTGTCCAAACACAAGGAGGCGCTGCCGCTGTACACGCGCGAGGATGCGCTGCAATGCCTCAAGCTGTTTCATCCGGTTCCTCACGGCAAGGACTGGCAGCCCGCACCGGGCCTGCATGCCCGCATGGCGCCTTCGGGCCACATGATCGGCTCGTCGTTTGTCAGGCTGGACGACGGCTCACGCTCCATCCTGTTTTCCGGGGACATCGGCCGGCCCAACGATCTGGTGCTCAAGCCCCCGGTGCAGATGGACGGTGCCGACTACCTGGTGGTGGAATCCACCTATGGCGACCGTCCGCACGGGAACTCGGACCCGCTGCTGGAACTCGGCAAGGTGATCAACCGCACCGCCGCCCGTGGCGGCGTGGTGGTGATCCCGGCCTTTGCCGTGGGCCGGGCCCAGAGCCTGCTGCACTGCATCCAGTTGCTCAAGGCCCAGGGCGTGATCCATGACGTTCCCGTGTACCTCAACAGCCCCATGGCGGCCAACGCCATGAAGGTGTACCTGAAACACAAGACGGAACTGCGGCTGACCGCCGCCGAACGTGACGCGCTGGCGAATGCCGCGCACATCGTGCAGTCGCCGGAAGAATCGCGGCTGCTCAACGGGCGCCATGGGCCGATGATCATCGTCTCCGCCAGCGGCATGGCCACGGGCGGACGCGTCCTGCATCACCTCAAGGCCTTCGCACCCGACAAACGCAACACGGTGCTGTTCGCCGGCTTTCAGGCCGGCGGCACGCGCGGCGCCTCCATCTCGCAGGGTGCAACAACGGTGCGGATCTTTGGCGAGGACGTGCCCATCCGGGCCGAGGTCGCCATGCTGGACGACCTGTCGGCCCATGCCGATGCCGCCGAGATTGTGGGCTGGCTCAAGGGCTTCAAGGCGCCGCCCAAACAGACCTTCATCACGCACGGTGAACCGGCCGCTGCCGACGCGATGCGCCAGCACATCGAGCGCGAGCTGCACTGGAAGGTGCACATGCCGTTTTATCTCGAAACGGTCACCCTGCGTTAACGCCATCCGCCCCGGCAGGCGCCGGGATCAGGCCAGCCCGCACCACTCGGCAAAGCGGTGAAAGGCGTCGGCCCACAAGGCCCAGGCCGCCGCCAGCACCAGCAGCCCGCCGGCCGCGCGTGTGCCCCAGTCCTGCCTGAACTTATTGCCGCGGTCCTGCAGCTTGTCATACAGCCAGGGCACCAGCATCAGCGACAGGCTGCTGCCGGCGGCGAACAGCGCCATCGACAGAGCGCCGGCCAGGGGGCCGCCGCTGAGGGAAGCCACCAGCAGCGCCGAATACAGCAGGCCGCAGGGCATGAAGGCCCAGAGTGCCCCGGTGGCAAAGACGCCGCCACGCGCCGTGGCCAGCGGCCGCAGGCGCGACCAGACCGCACGACCGGCATGGGCAGCCCAAACCGGCTGCCGCGCCTGCGCCAGCAGCATCAGCCCCCAGAGCAGCACCGCCAGATGAAACAGCGTCCAGACCGGGCGCAAGGCTGCGGTGTTGGCTGTGAGCCAGGCCAGGCTTTGCACCGCCAGCGCCGCCGCGCCACCGGCCAGCGAATAGCCCACCAGACGGCCGGCCTGAAAACTCCAGAGCGCACGTGACGACGAGGCCGATCCCTGGCGCGGGCCCAGCCGCGAGATGCCGGCACAGGCCGCGCCGCACATGGCCGCGCAGTGCGGGCCGCCGGCCAGTCCCATGAGCAGCGCTGTCAGGGCCAGGGTGGAAGACATCAGGACAGCACCTAGATGATCCGCGAGAATTTTGCGCGGTGGCGGTCGGCCTGGAGGTGGCGGTCAAACACCATGGCCACCGCGCGTACAAAAAACCAGCCCTGGGCGGTGACCTCGATACCCGACTCGTCGAGCAGCACCAGCCCGGCGTCCGCGAGTTCGCGCAACTGCTCCAGCTCGGCCGCGAAATAGCTGCGGAAGTCCAGCAGCCAAGCCTGCTCTATCGATTCGAAAATCACCTGTCCCTGGCACATCAGCGCCATGATCACGGCCCGGCGCGCCAGGTCGTCACGGTTGAGCGCCAGGCCGCGGACCACCGGCAGGCGCCCCTGGTCCAGGTGGTCGCAATACTCGTCCATGGTCTTGGCGTTCTGGCTGTAGGTGGCGCCTATGCGTCCTATCGCCGACACACCGAGACCGATCAGGTCGCAGTCGGGCTGGGTGCTGTAGCCCTGGAAGTTGCGGTGCAGCCGGCCCTGGCGCTTGGCCACGGCCAGGGCATCCTCAGGCAGCGCAAAGTGGTCCATGCCGATATAGACGTAACCCGCCGCCTCGAATGCGGCCAGCGACTGCGCCAGCATGGCCAGCTTGGCCGCCGCGCCCGGCAGGTCGGCAGAATGAATCCGCCGCTGCGGCTTGAAACGCTCGGGCAGGTGCGCATAGGCATACAGCGCAATCCGGTCGGGCCGCAATTGCAGCACCTGGTCCAGCGTGCGTGCAAAGGACTCCGGCGTCTGCAGCGGCAAGCCGTAAATCAGGTCGACGTTGATGGAGTCGAAGTCAAGTTCGCGCGCCTGGGCCATCAGCTCGCGAACCTGGTCGAAAGGCTGGATGCGGTGCACCGCCTTCTGCACGTCCGGGTCAAAGTCCTGCACACCAAAACTCAAGCGGTTGAAGCCGAGGCCGGACAGCGTGCGCAGCCGCGCCGCATCCACGGTTCGGGGATCGACTTCGATGGAGTATTCGCCGCCGGGTGCCAGCGTGAAACTGCGCCGCAACATGGCCATCAGGGCCGTGAGTTCCTCGTCGGACAGGAAGGTCGGCGTCCCGCCGCCGAAGTGCAGCTGCGAGACCGTCTGCCCCTGCCCCAGTTGCTGCGTGTGCAGGTCCATTTCACGGCCCAGGTAGCGCAGGTAGGCGGCCGAACGGCTGTGGTGTTTGGTGATGATCTTGTTGCAGGCGCAGTAGTAACACAGTGACTCGCAAAACGGGATGTGCACATACAGCGACAGCGGCTGGAACGGCAGGGCGGCACCGCTGGCCCGCTGCGCCAGGGCCTGTCCATAGTCGGACGCGGTAAAGGCTTCGACAAAACGGTCGGCCGTCGGGTAGGACGTGTAGCGCGGTCCGGGGATGTCGAAACGTCGCAGCAGCTCGGGCAATACGGTGGTCATTGCAGGTTCTTCATGGTGATGAGTGACTGTGCCGTGTCACTGCATCCCGTCGCTTGATGTGGATCAAGCGGGCGAAATCGACCCTGTCTCGCTGGCGCCCGGGGCGCCGGACGGCTCGCCTGCCCCGGTGGCACGCACCACCAGGACCGGCCCCGGCGCGTGGCGGACGATCTGTTCGGCGTCGCTGCCCAACAGCGCACGGCCCAGGCCGCGCCTGCCGTGGGAACCCACCACGACCAGGTCGGCGTTCATGCTGCCGGCCTGCGCCACCACATGCTCCCAGAGGCGGCCCGGCCCGCCCACGATCAGCACGCAGTCGGTCGCCACCCCCTCGCGTTCCGCCTGTTGACGGGCGTGCGCAAGCAGTTTCTCCCCGGCGTCCCGCATCAAGGGCAGCGTGTCGTTGAGATAGGCCATCGCCGGCTCGAAGCCGTTGACGTAGCTGAGCTCGTCCACCATGTGAAGCAGCCTCAGTTGGCCACCGCTGAGCCGGGCCAGCCGTATCGCCTCGGCCAGCGCCTTGTCCGAGGTCGGGCTGCCATCGATGGGCATGAGGATCCGGGTGTAGGCGGACATTGATTTCTCCCGTGTCAACAGGGGGTCAGCGCAGCGCCAGGCGCATGGCCACGGTGCCCTGCGCGTTCGCGGTTGTGAGGCTGAACCCGAGCTGGCGCGCCAGGGCCGCCATGCCGGCATTTTCGGGCAGGCACTGCCCCATGACCTCGGACGTGCCGCGCTCGCGCAGGTAGCGGATCAGTTTGTCCATCAGCAAGCGTCCCAGGCCGCAGCCCTGCCAGTCCGTCGCCACCTGAATCGCGAATTCCGCCGTCAGGTTGTCAGGGTCACACACTGCCCGAACCTCGGCCACCATGACCGGCTCGCCGCCCGCCTGCGGCGCCATCGCCACAAAGGTCATCTCGCGATCGTAGTCAATCTGGCTGTAGCGCGCGAGTTCGGAATGCGGCACCTCCCTTCGCGCCATGAAAAACCGCAAGCGCATGTCAGCCGGAGAAGCACCGGCGTAAAAAGTCATCAGGCGCCGGGCGTCGTCAGGGCGAATGGGCCGCAACAGCAGATCCTGGGACTTCAGCCGCACCTGCTCCTCCAGCGCCAGGGGATAGGGGCGAATGGCCAGCCGGCCGGGCTCACCCGGCACCACCGGTCGCAGCCTGACCCGTGCATCCAGCGCCAGCACACCGTGCTCATCGACCAGCAGCGGATTGATGTCGAGTTCGGCCAGCCAGGCCAGCTCACAGGCCATCTGCGACACCTTCAGCAGCGTGGCCAGCAGCGCTGCCTGATCGGCGGGCGGACGCCCCCGGTAACCGGCCAGCAAGGGCGCCAGCCCGCTGCCGGCCACCATGTCGCCCGCCAGCCGGGCATTGAGCGGGGGCAAGGCCACCGCATGGTTTTTGTGCAGTTCGACGGCAACACCACCTTCACCCAGCAGCATGACCGGCCCGAACACCGGGTCGGAGGCGATGCCGACAATCAGCTCATGGGCTCCGGGACGGCGCGCCATGGCCTGCACGGTAAAGCCGAGCACCCGGGCCTGCGGCAACAGCCGCAGCACCTGCTGCTGCATGTCGCCGGCCGCCAGCCTCACGGCCTGTTCCGACGCCAGGTCGAGTGCCACGCCACCGACATCGGACTTGTGGATGACCTCGGGCGAAATGATTTTCAGGGCCACGGGATAACCGATGCGGCCGGCGGCCGCCACAGCCTCCTCGACATCACGGGTTTTGACGGTTTCGACCGTGGGAATACCATAGGCCCGCAGCAGCGCCTGGGCCTGCGCATCACCCAGCCATTCACGGCCATCGCGCAATGCTTCGTCCAGCAGGGACTGCGCCAGCGCGCGGTCCGGCGTGAAGTCCTCCTGCGCAGCGGCGGGCAGTTGCTGCAGCGCCTGCTGATTGCGTGCATAGGTGGCCAGTTGCAGCCACGCG
This sequence comes from Polaromonas sp., assembly GCA_030683705.1. Taxonomy (GTDB): domain Bacteria; phylum Pseudomonadota; class Gammaproteobacteria; order Burkholderiales; family Burkholderiaceae_C; genus Polaromonas. The sequence goes on from JAUXPP010000047.1 coordinate 8,257, forward strand.
GCGGCCGCACGCTCCGGCGTGCTGTAGCTGGCGATACCTGCCTCCGCCGACGTCTGCCGCGCTGCGGCCACCACCGCACCGCCGAGCCAGCAGGTCAGCACCGGCTTGGCCGATGCCTGGATCAAGGGCAGACAGGCCGCGGCAATGTCACCGGCGGGAACAATCGCGGTGGGGGCGTGGATAAACAGCACACCGTCGATTTCCGGCGCCGCCAGCAACACCTTCAGCGCATCCGCGTAACGGCTCACCGGCGCGTCGCCGATGATGTCGACCGGGTTGCCATGCGACCAGGTCGGCGGCAGGCACCGGTCGAGTGCCTGCAAGGTGTCCTGGCCGGGCAAGGCCAGCGTGCCACCGCCCAGGGACAGCGCATCGGCCGCCAGCACGCCGGCTCCGCCGCCATTGGTCAGGACCGCCAAACGCCCGCCGTGCCAGCGCCTGACATGGGTCAGGGTCTCGGCCGCATCAAACAGCGACTCCAGCGTGTCCACGCGCAACATGCCGGCGCGGCGGACCGCCGCGTCGAACACCCGGTCCGAACCGGCCAGGGCACCGGTGTGCGAAGCGGCGGCGCGGGCCCCGTCGGGTGCACGTCCGGCCTTCACGACAATCACCGGCTTGTTGCGCGCGGCGGCCCGGGCTGCCGACATGAACTTGCGCGCCGACTTCACCGATTCCATGTACATGAGGATGGCGCGGGTGCCCGGATCGCTGGCCAGGTAATCAATGACATCGCCGAAATCCACATCGGCGCTGTCCCCCAGCGAAATGAAATGCGAAAACCCGATGTTGCGGCTGTTGGCCCAGTCCAGCATGGCGGTCGCCAGCGCGCCCGATTGCGTCACAAAAGCCAGCTTGCCGGGCAAGGCATTGCCGGGCGCAAAACTGGCGTTCAGCCCGATGCCCGGCACCAGCGCCCCGATGCAGTTGGGCCCGAGGATGCGCAGCAGGTGCGGCCGCGCGGCGTCCAGCATGGCTTGCTCCAGCGAAAGTCCGTCCGTGCCGCTGGCCTGTTTGAGTCCGGCCGACAGCACGATGGCGGCACGTGTGCCCTTGCGGCCCAACTCGGCAATGAGGGCCGGCACGGTTTCCGCCGGTGTGCAGATCACGGCCAGGTCCGGCGCCTGCGGCAGCGACGCCACGTCGCGCCAGGCCGGCATACCCCCCACGCTGCTGTGCCGCCGGTTGACCGGCCAGACCGGCCCCTGAAACCCGCCGGCGCGGAGATTGCGCAGCACCACGGAACCCAGGCTTGCCTCCCGGTCAGAGGCGCCTATCAGGGCCACGGAGGCAGGCTGGAACAAGGCTTCGAGATTGCGTACGCTCATGGACATCCTTCAAACACGTTGGGCGGGCGGGGCCTGCTCCATGTTGGCAGATTACCGGCCGCACCACCACTCCGATTGCTCCAGATCAAGGTCCCCGGCACGGACCGGCCCGCACAATGAGCAGCATTGCCGCAGCAGGACGTCGACGCTTGTCCGCGTCCAGCCCGTTGCAGCCTGGGAAGGGGACGCTGTGCTTGAGCCATGTCAATGCACGACCGGCCGGGATTGCTAAATTGACCTTGTTCGCTGGTGCAGGGCAAAGTGGCCGCCGGCGCGGCGATGCAAGGTCAGTGCCTGGCCCGGAAGGCACATTCCATCCTCAAGGAGAGTCTTCATGAGCAATCTTCGTGTCCTGGATCCCACTTTCACCGATTCCTTCGAGTCGGCCATGCGCCGATTCTTCTCGCCCGCAGTTTTCGAGACCGAGACACCGGCGCTGAAAATGCGTATCGATGTCTCGGAAAAGGATGACGCCTACCATGTCAAGGCCGACATCCCCGGTGTCAAGAAGGAAGACATCAACGTGCGCATCGACGGCAATGTGGTGCAGATCGATGCCGAGGTCAAGCGCGAAAAAGAGACCAAGGACAATGGTGACAAGGTCCTGCGCAGCGAGCGTTACTGGGGCAATATCTCGCGGACCTTCAGCCTGGCCCAGGATGTGGACGACGGCAAGGTCCAGGCCAAATACGCCGACGGCGTCCTGAGCCTGGAACTGCCGAAGAAAGCCTCGACAGCAAGCAGGAAAATTACGGTTCAATAGGCCCCGCACACATGAGCACGGCGCAGCAGCCGGACGCCCCGGTGCTGCGCATCCGGTCGCTGTCCAAGACCTATGGCAGCGGTGAAACCGCTGTGTATGCCTTGCGCGACGTTGATCTCGATGTGCGGGCCGGCGAATTTCTGGTGCTGCTGGGCGCCTCGGGCAGCGGCAAGTCCACGCTGCTGAACATCCTGGGCGGACTGGACCGGCCGAGCACCGGCGAGGTGGAATTTCTGGACCACCGCCTGACCGATGCACCCGATGAGGAGTTGACGCGTTACCGGCGCGAACACGTCGGCTTCGTGTTCCAGTTCTACAACCTCATTCCCAGCCTGACCGTGCGCGAAAACGTGGCACTGGTCACCGACATCGCCAGCAACCCCATGCCGGTGGACGAGGCGCTGGCGCTGGTGGCGCTGACGCCGCGGCAGGACCACTTTCCTTCACAACTGTCGGGCGGCGAGCAGCAGCGCGTGGCGATTGCGCGGGCCATTGTCTAGCGCCCCCCGCTGCTGCTGTGCGACGAGCCGACCGGCGCGCTGGACTATGCCACCGGCAAGCTGGTGCTCGAAGTCATCGCCCGCATCAACCAGGAACTGGGCACCACGGCCATTGTCATCACGCACAACGCCGCCATCGCCGGCATGGCCGACCGCGTCATCCGCCTGGCGGACGGGCGCATCGCCAGCATTGAAGCGCCCTCGCGGCGGCTGACCCCCGCAGAATTGTCATGGTGAAGCCGTGAAAGCACTGGACCGGAAGTTGCTGAGGGACCTGCGGCTGCTGTGGAGCCAGGGCCTGACCATCGCGCTGGTAGTGGCCAGCGGCATAGGCGGCTTCATCACCAGCCTGAGTGCGGTGGACTCGCTGGGCCTGGCACGCGAACGTTTTTATGCGGAGGCCCATTTTGCCGATGTGTTCGCCACGGTCAAGCGCGCCCCGAACGCGCTGGTCGAGACACTGCGGCAGGTACCCGGCGTGGCCGACGTGCAAACCACCATCGAGCAGGTGGTCCGCATCACGGCGCCGGGGATCAGTGACCCCATCCTCGGCCAGCTGATCGGCGTGGACCGCAAACAGCTGCCGCGCATGAGCCAGGTGAGTGTTTCGCGCGGCCGGTCACTTGACAACACTGCGCTGTCCTCAGGCGCACGCAGCGACGGCCGCATCGAGGTGCTGGTCTCGGCCGGCTTCGCGACATCGCGTGGCGTCAAACCGGGCGACACCTTCACCGCCCTGATCAACGGAAAACAACGCACGCTGCTGATCGCCGGCATCGCGCTGTCGCCGGAGTACATTTTTGCCGGCCTGGGCGGCAGCCCCGACCAGCGCGGCTTCGGGGTGTTCTGGATGGACCGCGACACCCTGGCCGCGGCCTACGACATGCAGGGCGCCTTCAACCGCGTGAGTATCAAGCTCGCGCCGGGCGCATCGCAGCGCGACGTGATTGCCCGCTTGAGCCGGCTGCTGGCACGTTACGGAGCGGGAGAGGCCTACGGCCGCGAGGACCAGACCTCACACGCCATGCTGGATGCCGAGATCAAGGAGCAGCAGGTGCTGGGTACGGTCCTGCCTTCCATCTTTCTCGGCGTGGCAGCCTTTCTTTTGCATGTGGTGGTGTCCCGGCTGGTGTCCACACAGCGCGAACAGATCGCCGCACTGAAGGCGCTGGGCTACACCAATCGCAGCATAGGCGCGCACTACCTCAAGCTGGTGCTGGTGATCGTCTTCCTGGGACTCATGCTGGGCATCTGGCTCGGCGACTGGCTGGGCGCCGCCTTCACGCGGCTGTATGCCGACTTCTTCTACTTCCCGACGTTCGAGCACCGTCTGGCCCCGTGGCTGCTGGTGGTGGGTGCGGGCCTGACGCTGGCGACCGCCGTGCTCGGCACGCTCAGTGCCATAGGCGCCACCGTGCGCCTGGCGCCGGCCGAGGCCATGCGCCCGCCCGCGCCGGGGCACTTCCGGCGCACGTTGCTGGAGCGTCTGGGCGTCAAGGGAGTCAAACCGGCCCTGCAGATGATCCTGCGCAATATGGAGCGCCGCCCGCTGCGCAGCGGACTGTCCATGGCCGGCGTGGCCGCAGCCGTGGCCATTGTGGTGATGGGCAATTTCATACGCGACGCGATCGACCATATTGTGGACACCCAGTTCTCCCTGGCCATGCGCAGCGACGTGATCCTGTGGATGAGCGAGCCCATTGGCAACGAGGCCCGCCATGAGGTGGCGCGCATGCCCGGGGTCATCGCGGTGGAGGCCACGCGCGACGTTCCGGTGCGCTTCGTCAACGGTCCGGTCAGCGAGCGCGGCCTGATCCAGGGTTATGCAGAAAACCCCGAGCTGCGGCGCATCGTCGACATCCGCGGCAAGAAAGTGCCCCTGCCCGAGGGCGGACTGGTGATGACCGACCGCCTGGCCAGCAAGCTGGGCCTGCGTGTGGGTGACACGGTGCGCGCCGAGGTGCTAGAAGGACGCCGGGAGACGCTGCAGCTGACACTGGCAGCCACCGCACAGGAAATGATGGGGCTGAACGCCTACATGGAACGCCGCGCGCTGAACCGGCTGATGCGCGAAGGCGACGTGAGCTCGCAGTACGCGGTGGCGCTGCAGCGCGGCAGCGAAGCCGCCTTCCTGGCCGCCAGCCAGGGCCTGCCGCGCGTGGCCGGCACCTTCAGCAAAGCCAACCTGCTGCGCAACATGCAGGAAGTCAGCGCTCGCAATGTCCGCCTCATGAGCCTGGTGCTCACCGTGTTTGCCAGCGTGATCGCCGTGGGCGTGGTCTACAACAACGCGCGCATCGCGCTGTCGGAGCGAACCTGGGAGCTGGCCAGCCTGCGGGTGCTGGGTTTCACACGCGCTGAAGTCTCGGTCCTGCTGCTCGGCGAACTGGCCATCAGCATCGCGATTGCCTTGCCGCTGGGCATGTTGATGGGCTGGGGCCTGGTGCACCTGGTCGCGGAGCTGCTCGAATCCGACCAGTTCCAGTTTCCGGTCGTCATCCAGCCACGGACCTATGCCTGGGCGGCCATCTGCGTGGTCGCCGCCGGCGTGGCCAGCGCCCTGGTGGTGCGGCGGCGGATCGACCGGCTGGACATGGTGGCTGCGCTCAAGACCAGGGAATAGGGAACAGGGGAACAGGGATGAATCTGCTGAAACTGAAGAAAGCAAGCTGGCTATGGATGGCGGCAGGCGGCGCCGTGCTTGCGGCGCTGGCCTGGGCATTTTCGCCGCGACCCGTTGAAGTCGAAACCGCTGTCATCAAACAGGGGCATTTCGAGCAGTCCATCGAGGAAGATGGGCGCACCCGCCTGAAGGACCGCTACACCGTCTCGACACCGGTGGCCGCACGCGTGGCGCGTATGGTGCTGCGCGAGGGTGACAGCGTGACCGCCGGCGACGTCGTGGCCGTGTTGACGCCGGTCATGTCGTCGATGGTCGATGAACGCAGCGCGCGCGAGGCGACGGCGCGCCTCAAAGCCGCCGCTGCCGGGGTGGAGCGCGCCTCGGCCCGTGTGGCGCGCGCGAGGATTTCCCTGCAGGAGGCGCAACTGGACAAGGAGCGCACCGAGAAACTCGCCGGTGAAGGATTCCTGTCGGCCTCGAAGCTCGATGCGGTCCGGCTGGCCCAGTCAGGCGCCCGCCGTGAACTGGAGGTGGCGGACGCGGAACGTGAAATGGCGGTGCAGGAGCAGGCCCAGGCCGCGGCGGCGCTGCAACCGGCCACTGCCGGCAGCAGCAGCACCCGGCCGCTGAGCGTGCGCTCGCCGGTCAGCGGCGTGGTGCTGCGGGTGCCGCAGCCCAGCGAGGCCACCCTTGCCGCTGGTGCCGCCCTGCTGGACATTGGCGACCCCCAGCGCATGGAAGTGATCAGCGAACTGCTGACCACCGACGCGGTCCAGGCCACGGCCGGGCGCCGCGTGGTGATCGAGCGCTGGGGCGGGCCGCCCGTCGAGGGCGTGGTGCGCCGCGTCGAACCGGCCGCCTTCACCAAGGTCTCGGCGCTGGGCATCGAGGAGCAGCGTGTCAATGTATTGATCGACATCAGCAACCCGCCCCAAGCCTGGCGCAGCATGGGCGACGGCTTCCGGGTGTCGGTACGGATTATCACGGCCAGTGTCGAGCAGGCCGTGCTCGCGCCCCTGGGGGCCTTGTTTCCTCACGGCAAGGGCATGGCGGTCTACCGGCTGGATGGTCGTGAAGCGCGGCTGCAACCGGTCGAGATCGGCGCCCGCAACAACAACGAGGCCTGGCTGCGCAGCGGTTTGAGCGAAGGCCAGGCCGTGATCGTTTACCCGCCCGCCACCCTGCGTGACGGCAGCAAAGTGCGTGTACGCAAACCCTGACCGAGTTTACGAGCGAGCCATGCCAACGCCTGATGCTGCCCTGAACGCCGCCCGCACCCTGGTCACCACGCTGGCCGGCGCCTTGCACGCCGAATTGATCGAGACCCATATTTCGTGGGTGCTGCTGGCCGCAGACACGGCGTACAAGTTCAAGAAGCCGGTGCACCTGCCCTTCGTCGACTACAACAGCCTGCAAGCCCGGCGCCATTTCTGCGAGGAAGAGGTCCGGCTCAACCGGCGGCTGGCGCCCGGGCTGTACCTGGGCGTCGCAGTAATCACCGGCACGACCGCATCGCCCGACATCGACGGTGCCGGCCCGGTGCTGGACTACGCGGTGCGCATGCGCCGCTTTCCGCCGGGGGCGCTTTTCAGCGAAAGAATCGTCGCCGGCGCGCTGGACAACCAGGATGTGGACCAACTGGCCGCCCTGCTGGCCGGTTTTCATGGGAGCGCGCCGCGCGCGGCTGCCACGGATGGTTTTTCCAGCCCCGACCAGCGCCGGCGTATCGCGCTGGCAGCGCTCGACGGTGCCCGGCCATGGGCCGGTGAAGCCGCGCTGTCCACCCTGCAAAACTGGCTGACGGCGCAGGCCGACATCCTGGCTCCCTTGTGGGCCTCCCGCCAGGCGGATGGGCATGTGCGCGAATGCCATGGCGACCTGCATCTGGCGAACGTGGTACGCCTTGAAGACCACGTTGCTGCCTTTGATGGCATCGAGTTCGACCCGGCCCTGCGCTGGATCGACGTTCTCGACGATGCGGCCTTCGTGGTGATGGACCTCGCCGCCCACCAGCGGCAGGACCTGTGCTTTCGTTTCCTGAATGCCTGGCTGGACCGGACCGGCGACCATGCCGGCCTGCCCGCCTTGCGTTTTGCGGTCGTTTACCGGGCCCTGGTCCGCGCCCAGGTGGAGCACCTGCGCAGCGCCGGAAGCGACGCGGCCCGCCGCTACCTGGCGACAGCACTGGCCTGGACCCAGCCCGGCAAGGCCTGGCTGGCCATCATGCACGGCCTGCCCGGATCGGGCAAAACCTGGGTCTCGCAGCGCCTTCTCGAGCAAGATGGCGCGATCCGGCTGCGCTCGGACGTGGAGAGGAAGCGCCTGCACGGCCTGGGCATGCTGGAGGATTCGCGAGCCCGGGGGCTGGACCTGTACAAGGCGGACACCACCGCGCGCACTTATGCGCAGCTGTTCGACCTGGCGCGCACGGCATTGCAGGCCGGCTATCCGGTGATCCTCGACGCCGCATTCCTGCGCCGCGCCGAAAGAGACCAGGCGCACGCACTGGCACAAAACCTCGGTGTGCCGTTTTCCATCGTGCACTGCGAGGCACCGCTGCCCGTATTGCGCCAGCGCCTGCTGGCCCGGCGTGGCGACGCGTCCGAGGCCAACCTTGCCGTCCTGGAGCAATTGCGCCCTGGCGCCGACTTGCTGGATGCGGACGAACTGCCGCTTTTGCGGCCCGCGGCTTCCGACGCCGCGTCCTGACCACCCCCGGGAGGTGCCAGTTGCGCCGGCATCCCCCACCGGGCTTGCGTTTTGTCAAGACCGGCCGTCTCCGACCTGCCTACAGTGGCACGAAGGATTTTCATGCCCACATCCCCCCCGCCCCCTGTCAACCGCCTGCGTCTGCGCAGATTGGGTATCGACACCTACCAGGAGCCGGTGCTGTACATGCACCGCGACTGCCCGGTCTGCCATTCGGAGGGTTTTGAGGCACGCTCACGCGTGGAGCTGCGGCACAACGGCCACACCATCGTGGCCACGCTCAATGTGGTCAGCGGAGATTTTCTCTCGCCTGAAGAGGCCGGCCTGTCCGAAGCGGCCTGGCGCCTGATCCATGCGCGACCGGGTGAAGAAGTTTCGCTGCACCATCCCGCGCCGCTCGAATCGCTGAGCCATGTACGCGCCAAGGTTTACGGCCGCCGCCTCGGCCAGCCGGCCATCGACGCGGTGATCACGGACGTGGCGGCCGGGCGTTACTCGGACCTGCAGCTCGCAGCCTTCGTCACTGCCTGCGCCGGCGACCATCTGGACATGGACGAGACCATCGCGCTGACCCGGGCCATGGTCAACGTGGGGGAGCGCATGCACTGGGGCGAGGGCCTGGTCATGGACAAACACTGCGTGGGCGGACTTCCAGGCAACCGCACCACCATGATCATCGTGCCCATCATTGCAGCCTGCGGGCTGCGCATGCCCAAGACCTCGTCGCGCGCCATCACCTCGCCGGCAGGCACCGCCGACACCATGGAAACCCTGGCGCCGGTGGACCTGGACGTGGCACAGATCCGGCGCGTGGTCGACCGTACCGGCGGCTGCATTGTCTGGGGCGGCGCGGTGCGGCTCAGCCCCGCGGATGACATCCTGATCCGCGTGGAACGCCCGCTGGACCTGGACAGCCAGGGACAACTGGTCGCCTCGGTCCTGTCCAAGAAAGCCGCGGCCGGCGCCACCCATGTGCTGATCGACATGCCGGTCGGGCTGACCGCCAAGGTCCGCAGCGCACACGCGGCCAACCTGCTGGGGAAGCAACTCGAGCAGGTCGGCCAGGCGCTGGGCATGCAGGTGCGCGTGGTGCAGACCGACGGCGTGGCCCCCGTGGGCCGCGGTATCGGCCCCGCGCTGGAGGCGCGCGACGTGCTGGCCGTGTTGCGCCGCGAAGCACGGGCTCCGGCCGACCTGGCGCTGCGCTCACTGCAGCTGGCCGGGCAGATTCTCGAGTTCGGCGGCGCGGCGCCCGCCGGGGCCGGCCTGGCCCAGGCCAGCGCGGTACTGGAAGACGGCCGCGCCTGGCAAAAATTCCAGGAGATCTGCGAGGCACAAGGCGGCCTGCGCGAGCCGCCAGTGGCCATTCATCAGCAAGCGGTGTTGTCCCGGCATGGCGGCACCGTGATCGCCATCGACAACCGGCGCCTGGCACGTATCGCCAAACTCGCCGGCGCGCCTTCAGCAGCCTGTGCGGGCATCGACATGAATGTGCAGCTCGGCACAGTGGTCGAACGCGGCCAGCCGCTGTTCACACTGCATGCAGCAACGCCGGGCGAACTCGCCTACGCCCTGGAGTACGCCACCACCCAGGCCGAAGCGGTGCATGTGATGGAAGAAGCCTGATGCTGGTCCTGGCCCTCCCTGGTGGTGAACAGCTCGCGGCCGGCCTCGCCAGCCGCCTGCGCTGCGACTGCGCCAGCCTGCAACTGCACCGGTTTCCCGATGGCGAAACCGGCGTGCGTATCGATGCGCCAGTCGAGGGCCGCTGCGTGGTGCTGGCCGGCAGCCTGGACCAGCCCGACGGCAAAACCCTGCCGCTGATTTTTGCCGCTGACGCGGCGCGTGAACTGGGCGCCCGGCAGGTCGGACTGGTCGCCCCCTACCTGGCTTACATGCGGCAGGACAAACGCTTCAAACCCGGCGAGGCGGTAACCGCCCGCAGCTACGCCCGGCTGCTGTCCGCTTCGCTGGACTTTCTGGTCACCGTGGATCCGCACCTGCACCGCATCCACAGCCTGGGCGAGGTCTACAACATCCGCACACAGGTCATCCCGGCCGCACCGCTGATGGCGCGCTGGCTGCGCAGCCACGTCGAAGCGCCCTGGCTGATCGGACCCGACCAGGAAAGCGAACAATGGGTCGCCGAAGTGGCAGGTCTGGCGGGCGCCCCCTGGACCGTGCTGGCCAAGACACGGCGCGGCGACCGCGAGGTGGGGGTCCGGCTGGCCAGCCGCGAACGCTGGCCGGGACGGTCCCCGGTGCTGCTCGACGACATCATTTCCACCGGGCACACCATGCTGGCCGCCACGCGGCTCCTGAAAAAAACCGGTCTGGGTGCACCGCTGTGCATAGGTGTGCATGCGCTCTTCGACGCCGAGGCCCACGGCCAGTTGCTCGAAGCAGGCGTCACGCGCGTGCTGACCTGCGACACCATCACACACCCTTCCAACGCGATACGCATGGCCCCGCTGCTGGCGCGCGCCGTGCGCCAACTCAGCGCAGCCGGCAAGGATGCCAATCAATGACGGCCAAACGCATTACCCTGATCCAGGGCCATCCCGACAGCACCGCGCCTCACCTGTGTCACGCGCTGGCGGCCGCATACGCCGCGGGCGCCCAGGAGGCCGGACATACCGTGCGCAGCATTCAGGTCGCCCAGCTCGACTTCCCGCTGCTGCGCAGCCAGCAGGCCTGGGAAGAAGGCGCACTGCCTGCCGGCTTGCAGCAGGCGCAGGCCGACATCCGCTGGGCCGAACACATCGTGCTGTTCTTCCCGCTCTGGCTGGGCGACATGCCTGCCCTGCTCAAGGGCTTCCTGGAACAGGTGGCCAGGCCCGGATTTGCCTTCGAACATGAAGCCGGACGCGCCACCTTCACGAAAAAGGGACTCAAAGGCCGTTCCGCACGGGTTGTGGTGACCATGGGCATGCCTGCGCTGGTGTACCGCTGGTACTTCCGCGCCCACAGCCTCAAGTCGCTGGAGCGCAACATCCTCGGTTTTGTCGGCATCGCCCCCGTGCATGAGACGCTGATAGGCATGGTCGGCGACTTCAAGGCGAACGACGGCAGCCGCTGGCTGGGAAACCTTCGCCGGCTCGGAAAGCGCGCGCAATAGGCCCTCAGGCCACTCCAATCATTCAACCGGGAACACACCATGGCAAGCTCACCAGACTCTGCACCAGCCACCACGACGCCTGAACAGGGCCAGGGCGGCATCGTCAAACGGACCGGCCTGTTCCTTGCGCTGGCGGCCCTGCTGGCCATCGTCTGGATGCCGGCCCTGCAAGGCCTGCCCGCCGCCGGCCAGGTGATGCTGGCCATCCTCGCCTTTGCCGTGATCGTCTGGATGACCGAGGCGCTCGACTACGCCGTGAGCTCGGTGGTGATAGGCGCACTCATGATCTTTCTGCTGGCCTATACCCCCGATGCGGCCAAGCCGGCCGGCCCCGACATGGGCACCGGTGCGGCGCTCGGCCTGGCCCTGTCCGGGTTTTCCAACAGCGCCGTGGCACTGGTGGCGGCGGCCTGTTTCATCGCCGCGGCGATGTCCGCCACAGGACTGGACCGGCGTATCGCGCTGCTGGTGCTGTCCAAGGTGGACGCAGGAACCAACCACATCGTGATCGGCGCCATGGTGACGGGTTTCCTGCTGTCCTTCATCGTGCCCAGCACCACGGCGCGCGTGGCCTGCCTGGTGCCTATCATGATGGGGTTCATCCTGGCCTTCAAGGTCGACAGGCGCAGCCGCTTTGCCGGCCTGCTGGTGATCACCGCGGCGCAGACCGCCAGCGTCTGGAACATCGGCATCAAGACCGCGGCGGCGCAAAACATGGTGGCCATCGGCTTCATTGAAAAGCAGTTCGGCACCAGCATCAGCTGGACCGAGTGGTTCATCGCTGGTGCGCCGTTTTCGGCCGTGCTGAGCGTGGCAGTCTATTTCATCATGACCCGCCTGATGAAGCCGGAGATGAAAGAGATTGCAGGCGGCCAGGCCACCATCCGGCAACAGCTCGAAGCGATCGGGCCGATGACGCTCAGGCAGTGGAAACTGCTGGCCATCGTGCTGGTGCTGCTCGGCTTCTGGGCCACCGAAAAAGTGCTGCACAACTTCGACACCTCGTCCACCACCATCGCGGCCATCGCGCTGATGCTGGTGCCGCGCCTGGGCGTGATGGACTGGAAGGAGTCGCAGCGCGGCTTCCCCTGGGGCACGGTCATCCTGTTCGCCGTCGGCATCAGCGTGGGCACCGCCCTGCTGAAGACCAGCGCGGCCGGCTGGCTGGCCAACCTGATCGTCCAGCACCTGGGGCTGCAGCAGGCCAGTGCCTTTGTCATCCTGATGCTGCTGTCGCTGTTCCTGATCGTGATCCACCTCGGCTTTGCCAGCGCCACGGCACTGGCCTCGACCATGATCCCCATCATCATCAGCGTGCTGACGGCGGTGCAGACGCCGGGCCTCAACGTGATCGGCATGACCATGCTGCTGCAGTTCGTGGTGAGTTTCGGTTTCATCCTGCCGGTCAATGCGCCGCAAAACATGATCGCCTACGGCACGGACACCTTCGATGCGCGCGACTTCGTGCGCACCGGCCTGGTGATCACGCTGGCCGCCATGGCGCTGCTGGTCGTCTTCGCGCTGACCTACTGGCCATGGATGGGCTACATGACCAAAGCGGTCTAGGCAGAAATAAAACAAGGAGCCAACCCATGAGCACCCTGACCAAGCTCGCCCTCGGCATGATGGGCAAACTGCGGCCGCAGCCGGCCCTTGGAAACGCCACCGCCCTGATCACCCTGCCGCCGCCGGACCGGCAGGCCGGTCTGCCGCTGATGCAGGCCCTGGCCCAGCGCCAGTCGCGCCGCGACTACAAGCCGGACCCGCTGCCGCTGGAGGCCTTGTCCAGCCTGCTCTGGGCCGCCTGCGGTGTCAATCGCCCGGACGGCGGACGCACTGCGCCGTCGGCGCTCAACGCGCAGGAAATCGACATTTATGTGGCCCTGCCAGAAGGCGCCTACCGCTACGACGCTGCCGGGCATCAACTGCAACTGGTCGCCGGCGCCGACCTGCGGCGCGTGACCGGCTACCAGGACTTTGTCGATGAAGCGCCCATGGACCTGGTCTACGTCGCCAACCACCCACGCATGTCGCTGGTGCCGGCCGCGCAACGCGAGGCCTACGCCCATGTCGCCGCCGGTGCGATCACGCAGAACGTCTACCTGTTTGCGGCCAGCAGCGGCCTGGCCACGGTGATACGCGCCTGGATAGACCGCGCGGCGATCGCCGACGCGCTGGGCCTGAGCCACGACCAGCAAGTCCTGCTGTCGCAGACCGTCGGTTACCCCACAGCCGCGCCATGAAAACGCCTGAAAAGTCCCTGCCATGAACACCAGGATCGATGAACTGCTCGCCCGCGGCCGGCAGATCGAGGAGGACATCGAGCAGGAGATCCAGCTGCGTCGTGCAACGCTGCACGCCGATTTCCAGGACCGCCGCATCCGCTTCGAACACGAGATACTGGCGCAGCAACGCCGCTTCAAAACCGGACTGATGGCCTATGTGCTGGGCGCGGACTGGCGCCATGTGCTGACGGCACCCGTCATCTACGCGCTGATTGCTCCGCTGGCGCTGCTGGACCTGTTTCTGATCGTGTACCAGTCCACCTGCTTCCCGCTCTACGGCATCGCGCCCGTGCGGCGCAGGGACTACCTCGTGTTTGATCGCACCCACCTGGGTTATTTGAACCTGCTTGAAAAAGTCAATTGCGCTTATTGCTCGTACGCGACCGGGCTGGCAGCTTACCTGCGCGAAGTGGCAGGCCGCACCGAGCAGTACTGGTGCCCGATCAAACACGCCAGGCGTCAGCTCCAGGCCCATCCCTACTACGCAGGCTTTGCCGACTATGGGGATGCGGAGGCTTATCGCGGGCGTCTGCAAGCCCTGCGGGCAGAGCTTGCAGGCCTGCAAACAGACCGCCGATCCTGATGCGCCGGGCCGCCACGGCCCCGCCTTGATCCACCAGCGCCGTGGGCAGGGGGCAACACCGGCGGGGGAGCCGCGAAAGCCGGTGAACGCATGGCGTGCTTGATCCATGTCAGGGCCTGCAGCGCTCTACCCCCGTATGCTGGACTTACCGCGTGATTTTTCGCGCAAACCCTGGAGAAACAGCATGAAAGTCAATGAAGGTGTGATTGATCGCAGCCTGCGCGTGGTCGCCGGCCTGGTCCTGATAGGCCTGGCCGCCACTGGCACCGTTGGCCTTTGGGGTTATATCGGCGTTGTTCCGCTGCTGACAGGCGCGGTCGGCATCTGTCCGGTCTACAGCCTGCTGGGTATCAACTCCTGCCCCACACCGCGCCGCTGACACCGCCGGGCAGACCATGCCCTGTCGGAGCGTGTCCGGCAGAATCCTCACCACCGCGGTGGATGCTGTTCCCGGGCAGGGCGCATACCCGCCGACCTGCGGTCAGGAGCTGTCAGTGCACCCGGGTGGTGAAGGAGCGGTTCAGGCCGTCGAGGTCAATGATGCGGATGTGGCGCTTGTCGACCTCCAGCAGACGCTGCTGCTGAAACGCCGAAAAGGTGCGGCTCACGGTTTCCAGCGTCATGCCCAGGTAGCTGCCGATCTCGGCGCGCGTCATCCGCAGGTGAAACTCGGTGGCCGAATAGCCCCGGGCCTTCAGGCGCTGCGAGAGGTTCAGGAGGAATGCCGCCAGGCGCTCCTCGGCATTCATGCTGCCCAGCAGCACCATCAGGCTGTGTTCGCGCACGATCTCGCGGCTCATGAGCCGGCTGACCACATGCTGCATGCCGGAGTTGCCGGCTGCCATCTCGGTGAAATGGGTGTAGGGGATGGAGCAGACCTCGGCATCTTCCAGCGCGATCGTGCTGCTGGCGTGGGCACCATGGGCCACGCCGTCCAGCCCCATCAGCTCGCCGGCCATGTAAAAGCCGCCGACCTGCTCGCGCCCATCGGCCAGCAGCAGGCTGGACTTGAAGGTCCCGCTGCGCACCGCATAGATGAACTGGAACTTGTCACCCTCGCGGTACAGGGTCTGTCCCGCCATGATCTTGCGCCGGCCGAACATCAGGCTGTCCAGCCGCTCCACGTCGCCGCCGGTCATGCCGCAGGGCAGGCACAGGTCCCGCAAATGGCATTTGGAGCAGGGTGTCACCAGGGGCGCGGGGATGGCGCTGGCGGAACCGGCCTGGCGGGAAAATACCCGAATGGCGGGGTTGCTGGCTTCGAGAATGGCGATAGACATGGTTTTCTCCTGAGGGTCTCGGGAATCAATGCGTGAGTGCCGGGGATGCCTGCGTGACGGCCCGGGCGAGCTGATCGAATTCGGTGCTTTTGTCGAGAAACGCCTGGGCGCCCTCGTCGATGTAACGCTTGCGGTAGGCCGGGTCCGAGTGGTTGCTGAAGACCACGAAGGCAATGTCGGGCGCGATACGGCGCACCGCACGCAGAACCTGCAGGCCGGAGCCGCCTTCCAGCTGGACGTCCAGCACCACCACGTCGGGGTGCATGGCAAGAATGCCCTCGATCGCGTACTGCGGCGTTTGGGCATGGCCCACGACCGCCATCAGGCTGCTGTCCAGCAGACTGGCCACGCGTTCGCGGATCAGCGGCGAGTCGTCGGCGTGAAACACCTTGAGGGGGCGGGAGGCTGGCTGGGACATGTATCTACTGTCGCCGTTTGCCCCGCCTGCTGCCATAGGCGGCCGCCGGGATTGCCGGGTCTGATATCCGAAAATGGCCTCAGTGACCGCCTTGGCGGCCTAAGAATTGTCCGAGGGCCGCTTCACCCTCGCCGCGGCGTCAGAGCAGGTCGGTCAGCCCGTGCCGCAGTGCGTACCGGATGAGCTCGCTCTGGTTGCCCACGCCAATCTTCTGCATCAGGTTGGCCTTGTGGGTGCTCACCGTCTTGACCGACAGGTTGAGCCGTCCGGCGATGTCGGTCACGGTCGCGCCGTCAACCAGCAGACGGAACACCTCGAACTCACGGTTGGACAGGCTTTCCTGCGGCGAGGCCTCGCTGCCCGGCATCGCACCCAGCGCCAGCTGTTCGGCCACCTCGGCGCTGATGAAGGCCCCGCCGGCAGCAATTTTCCGCAAGGCCTGCTCGAGCTGGCCGGGTGCACTTTCCTTGGTCAGGTAACCGCTGGCGCCAGACTTGATGGCGCGCACTGCGTATTGCAGCTCCTGGTGCATGCTCAGGACCAGGATGCGCAGCTTGGGTTTTTCCGCGCGAACCAGCTTGATCAGTTCCATGCCGCTTCGCCCCGGCATCGACAGGTCGAGCATCAACACGTCGAAGGCCAGTTCACGCACACGCTGCATGACCTCGTTGCCATCAGCGGCTTCGCCGGCCACTTCCATGCCTTCAACCGAGGACACGATGCGTTTGAGCCCTTCACGCACTATGGCGTGGTCGTCGGCGATCACGATGCGGATCATGAGGAAGCGCCGGGTTCGGCGACCGGAATATGCACATCGATGCAGGTCCCCTGCCCCGGCACGCTGTCGATGCTGATGCGTCCCTTGAGGAGATGGGTGCGCTCACGCAAGCCCATCAGCCCCAGCGAATAGGGTTTGCGCGGCGCGTCCGGCACAAACCCACGGCCGTTGTCACGCACCTGCAAGACCACCGCGCCCGGGATGCGCTCGATGCTGACCTCAACCCGGGATGCCCCGGCGTGTTTGGCGACGTTGGCCAGGGACTCCTGCGCGATGCGGAATACCGCCGTCGCATAGGGTTCGTGCAACTCGACATCTTCCGCCACCTTCAAGGTGCAAGGCACACCGGTGCGCTGCCCGAAGTTCTGGGCCAACCACTCGATGGCTGGCACCAGTCCCAGGTCATCCAGCATCAGGGGCCGCAGGTCGGCGGCGATGCGCCGCGTCGCCGCCACCGTGGTGTCCAGCATGCCCAGCATGTCACTGAGTTTCGCGCTTGCAGCCGGGGTGTCCGCCGCCAGGTTGTCGCGCACCCAGATGGTGTCCATCTTGAGCGCCGTCAGGGATTGCGCCAGCTCGTCGTGCAGTTCGCGTGCAATGCGGGTTTTTTCACTTTCGAGAATTGCGTGGGCTTCGGATGCAAAAGCCCGCAGCTCCTCGCGGGCGCGGGCGCGTTCCGTCACGTCGCGCAGGATCACGGTGAACAGCTTGCCGCCGGCGGTATCGAGCTGGGAAATCGAGGCCTCCATCGGGAACTCCTCGCCGTCGGCGCGCTGGCCGTACAGCACGGTGCCGTCACCCATGCGCCGCGAGGTCGTGCCCGTGGTGCCGAAGCGCCGGATATGCTCCGCATGCCCCCCCCTGAAACGAACCGGCATCAGTTTGTCGAGCCGTTCTCCCAGGGCCTGTTCACTCGGCCAGCCGAAGATTTTTTCGGCGGCCCGGTTGTACAGCACGATGCGCTGTTCGCTGTCCACCGTGATGATGGCGTCCATGGCCGAGTCCAGCAGGCCGGCGAGCCTGGCCGCTGCGCCTTCCAGGGCACGCCCGCTCGAGCGGCGCTGCACCACTTCCCGGCTCACGTGGAAAACGGCGAAACCGGCGGTGGCAGCCGCCAGCAACAGCACGGTCAGCGTCGCTGCCGGGGAGCGCCAGCCTGCGGCCACGGCCAGCGCCGCCAGCAGTGTCAGCGCGGCCGCGGCCGCGAGCGCAAACGCGCCGGAACGCTGCGAGGCAGCGGCGTGGTCGGCATGGACAAGGGTGGAATGAGGCACGGCACTTTTTTCAGCGGGGTGCGCGCATCTTACAGGCAGGGCAAGGGCGGGTTTGCGCCGGGCGGCGCCTGCCGCTGCAGCAGCGGGCTCGCCGGTGGCCCGCCGGGTCTGGCACGGATCAGCCTCCAACGCTTGTCGAGCAAGCGCAAGCAGCTATGATTTGTATAGCAATCGCTACAGGGCTCCAGCTGGAGCCCGGGCGTGTTCAGTGAGGCTCAGGCTTGTCGACTTCCGCAGGCGGCACCTCCAGCAGCGCCGTCAGGGCGCTGGAAGCCATGCAGATCAACCAGAACGCGAAGAAGGCTGCGGTGTAGACCGCCTGGCGTGACCAGCCGGACAGCTCACCGGGCAAGTGCACGTCCCGCGGGTCCACCAGGCCGAACACCAGCAGCTCAAGCAGGCACGCCCCCAGGAAGGCGGGCCAGGCGATTGACATGATTTTCCGGCCAGACATGGCGGTCTCCCCTTTACTGTGCGGCGGGCTGGGGGCCACCGGCGGGTGCCGGCGTGGCCGCATGATTGCGGCCCTGCTGCGCGGGAGCCAGCGACTTGTCCCTGGCCAGGGTCTGGTTGATCTCCATGCCGCGGCGGTAATAATCGCCGGTCACCACAGGATCGGGCGTTCGTATCGCCAGCCACAGGGTCACAAAACCCGCCACCACCACGGCGGCCGGTCCGGCGATCACCATCCAGACCAGCGGGTAGCGCCACCAGGGGCCGCTGTCGGCCAAAGCGCCGGCTTCATTTTTTGCAGTCGTCGTCATCATGTCTCCCAAAATTAGCGCGGCACCAGGAAGGCGGCCTTTTCCGACACTTGCGAGCCCCCGTCGGCCGAGCGTACGTCGAAATGGACGGTGTGCGAGCCGGCCGCCACGCTGCCGTAAGGCAGTTGCAGACGCACCACCACCCAGCGTGACTGGGCAGGCTCGACCTCCACCGGCTCGGCCGGCAGCACCACCAGCCCGGGCAGGCCGCTGGCGGCCAGGCTGTAGCGCTGTGTCCGCTCGGTCGCGTTCATGATCTGCAGGCGGTAGACGTTTTCAAGCTGGCCACCCTCGGCGATACGGGCCAGCGAGGCGCGATCACGCACCACATCGACCTTGAGCGGCGTGCGCACGACCAGGCTGGCCAGCAAGCCGACACACAGCAGCGTCAACACCCCGCCGTACAACAGCACCCGTGGCCGCAACACGCGGCGCAGCACCTGCTTCGGCGTCCAGCGCGCAGCCATGCTGTTTTGCGTGGCATAACGAACCAGGCCACGTGGCGTGGCCATGCGGTCCATCACCGTGTCGCAGGCGTCGATGCACAGGCCGCAACCGATACATTCATACTGCTGCCCGTTGCGGATGTCGATGCCGGTGGGGCAGACCTGTACACACAGCTCGCAATCGATGCAGTCGCCCAGGCCCTGGGCACGCGGATCGCTGCCCTTGGCATGCAAGCCGCGCGGTTCGCCACGCGCCGTGTCATAACTGACGATCAGCGTGTCACGGTCGAACATCGCACCCTGGAATCGCGCATAGGGGCACATGTACTTGCAGACCTGCTCGCGCATGAAGCCGGCATTGCCGTAGGTCGCCAAGCCGTAGAAGATCACCCAGAACACCTCCCAGGAACTCATGCCGGCGTGCAGGAATTCCATGCCGAGTTCGCGGATCGGCGTGAAGTAGCCCACGAAGGTGAAACCGGTCCACAGGGCGATGCTCAGCCAGACGAAGTGCTTGAACCACTTCTTGGCCAGCTTTTTGGCAGAGAGGGCCTCGCCATCGAGCCGCATGCGCGCTATGCGGTTGCCCTCGATTTTCTGCTCCACCCACATGAAAATTTCGGTGTACACCGTCTGCGGACAGGCAAAACCGCACCACAGGCGGCCGGCGACTGCGGTGAACAGGAACAGGGACAGCGCCGACACCACCAACAGGCCGGTCAGGTAGATCAGGTCCTGGGGGTAGAGCACCAGCCCGAAGATGTAAAAGCGGCGCGCCGCCAGGTCAAACAGCACCGACTGGCGCTGGCCCCACTCCAGCCACGGCAGGCCGTAAAACACCAGTTGCGTCAGGAACACCATGGCCCAGCGCCAGCGCGCAAACAGGCCGGAGACCGTGCGCGGGTAAATTTTCTTGTGTGCCGCGTACAGGGCGCTGCCTGCCTCTTCCCCGGCCGGCACTGCGGTGATGGGGATGACCTTGCGGGGAGGCGGCTTGATATCGGGCATGGAATCTGTCGCTGCCGGACTCAGCGAACCGGCGTCTGCCGGCCCGGCAGGCCCCAGACATAGGCGGCCAGCACGTGGATCTGCGCATCCGTCAGGCGGCCCTGCTGCGCCGGCATCTGGTTGGTTTTGCCGGTGTTGATCATGGCAATGATGGACTCCTGGCCATACCCGTGCAGCCACACCTTGTCGGTCAGGTTGGGCGCACCCAGCGCGGGATTGCCGGCACCACCCACGCCGTGGCAGGCGGCGCAGGCGCTGAACTTGCTCTTGCCCAGACCCGCACGCAGCGAGTCATGCGGACTGCCTGACAGGCTCAGCACGTAGTTGGCGAGATTCTTCACATCCTCGGGCGTGCCGACGGCAGCGCCCATGGGCGGCATCACGCCGATGCGACCCTGGTGAATCGTCTCGCTGATTTTTTCCGGCGTGCCGCCATACAGCCAGTCGCTGTCGGTCAGGTTCGGAAAACCCTTGCTGCCGCGGCCGTCGGAGCCATGGCACTGGGCGCAGTTGTTCAGGAACAGCCGCTGGCCAATCGCCATGGCGGCGGGGTCGGCCGCCACCTTGTCAGCCGGCAAGGCAGCATAGGCGGCGTAAACGGGTTCGAGCTCGCGGTTGGCCGCGGCGATATCCTTCGCATATTCGCCCTCGGTGCTCCAGCCGAGTTCGCCCTGGTAGCTGCCCAGGCCCGGGTACGCCACAAGGTAGCCGAGACCGAACACGATGGTCAGCACAAACAGGCCCATCCACCAGCGCGGCATGGGGTTGTTGGCTTCGCGCAGGTCTTCATCCCAGACATGGCCGGTGGTGTTGTCGGCGCTGGGTTTGGCCCGCACGCGCGCCGTGAGCCACAGCAACAGGGCACAGGCCAGGATGCTGACCACGGACAGGACGGCCACATAGTGCGACCAGAAGTTGTTGATGAAATCGCTCATGGTGCTGTCTCAATCCTGTTCAAAGGGCAGGCGGGCTGCTTCATCGAAGCCCTGTTGGTTGCGGCGCGAATAAGCCCATACGAGGATGCCGATAAATGTCACGAACGCAGCCAGCGTGGCCGCGATGCGCAAAGTGGTGATGTCCATGTCCGGCTCCTTTATTTCAGCGCAAGGCCAAGCGATTGCAGGTAGGCGACCAGCGCGTCCATCTCTGTCTTGCCCTTGATGTCGGCCGGCGCGGCGGCGATCTGTTCGTCGGTGAAGGGCACGCCGACCTTGCGCAGCGCGCGCATGTGGGTCGCGGCCTGCTCCCCGCTGAGCGGCGCCTTCTCCAGCCAGGGGTAGGCGGGCATGTTGGATTCGGGCACCAGGTCGCGCGGGTTGGCCAGGTGCAGGCGGTGCCACTCGTCGCTGTACTTGCCGCCCACACGGTGCAGGTCCGGCCCGGTGCGTTTGCTGCCCCACTGGAAGGGATGGTCGTAGACAAACTCGCCGGCGACCGAGTAGTGGCCGTAACGCAGGGTCTCGGCACGGAACGGCCGGATCATCTGCGAGTGGCAGTTGTAGCAGCCCTCGCGGACGTAGATGTCGCGGCCCAGCACCTGCAGGGAGGTCGGGGGCAACATGCCGGTGATCGGCTGCGTGGTCGATTTCTGGAAGAACAGCGGGACGATTTCCACCAGGCCGCCGACGGCGACCACCAGCAGGATCAGCACGATCATCAGCAGGTTGTTGGTTTCGATCTTCTCGTGCGAGAAGCCGGGCTTTTTTTCGGGTGTATTGGAGCTCATTTTTCTTCCTCAGGCAGCGGCGGCGGAAATCAGGGGGATGGGCGCGTCGGCTTTCTTGCCGGACAGCACGGTCATCCAGACGTTCCAGGCCATGACTAGCATGCCGCCCAGGTACAGCAGACCGCCCATCAAACGGACCACGTAGTAGGGGTAGGTGGCTTTCACGCTCTCGACAAAGGTGTAGGTCAAGGTGCCGTCGGGATTGACCGCACGCCACATCAGGCCCTGCATCACCCCGGCAATCCACATGGCGGCGATGTACAGCACGATGCCGATGGTGGCCATCCAGAAATGGAACTCGATGGCCTTGATGCTGTACATGGTGGTGCGGCCATACATGCGCGGGATCAGGTAATAAAGCGAGCCCATGGAGATCAGGCCGACCCAGCCCAGCGCCCCGGAGTGCACATGGCCGACGGTCCAGTCGGTGTAGTGGCTCAGCGCGTTGACGGTCTTGATCGACATCATCGGACCCTCGAAGGTGGACATGCCGTAGAAGGACAGCGCCACGATCAGGAAACGCAGGATCGGGTCGGTGCGCAGCTTGTGCCAGGCGCCCGACAGCGTCATCACGCCATTGATCATGCCGCCCCAGCTGGGCGCCAGCAGGATCAGCGAAAACACCATGCCGATGGACTGGGTCCAGTCCGGCAAGGCCGTGTAGTGCAGGTGATGCGGGCCGGCCCACATGTAGGTGAAGATCAGCGCCCAGAAGTGGACGATGGACAGGCGGTAGGAATACACCGGGCGGCCGGCCTGCTTCGGGATGTAGTAATACATCATGCCGAGAAAACCCGCGGTCAGGAAAAAGCCGACAGCGTTGTGTCCGTACCACCACTGCACCATGGCATCCTGCACGCCGGCGAAGGCCGAATAACTTTTCATCCAGCCGGCCGGGATGGCCGCGCTGTTGACGATGTGCAGCAGGGCCACCGCGATGATGAAGGAGCCATAAAACCAGTTGGCCACATAGATGTGGCGGACCTTGCGGGTGCCGATGGTGCCGAAAAACACGACCGCATAGGCCACCCAGACCAGCGTGATCAGGATGTCAATGGGCCACTCCAGCTCGGCGTACTCCTTGCCACTGGTGAAGCCCAGCGGCAGGCTGATGGCCGCGCCGACGATCACCGCCTGCCAGCCCCAGAACACGAAAGACGCCAGTGCCGGCGCGAACAGGCGCACCTGGCAGGTGCGCTGGACCACGTGGAAACTGGTGGCCATCAGGGCACAGCCGCCGAACGCAAAAATCACCGCATTGGTATGCAGCGGCCGCAACCTGCCGTAACTGAGCCAGGGAATGCCGAAATTGAGTTCAGGCCAGGCCAGCTGGGAGGCGATGATGACGCCAACCAGCATGCCGACCACCCCCCACACCACCGACATCAGCGCAAATTGCCGAACGGCGGTATCGTGGTACATGGTCGCTGGGGTTGTTGTTTGATCGTTCATGAAGCACCTTTTTCTTGACGTTCAGAGTGTCCGTGCCGCGCATCGCCTGCGGCTTGATACAAGTCAATCCGAATCCAGAATGCGCTCGCCTTCAGGCTCGAGCGATTCAAACTGGCCACGCCACACCGCCCAGCCGAGCGCCACCATGATCAGCAGCGCCAGCACCACAGAAAAGGGAATCAGCAGAAAGAGGATGTCCATTCAGTCTCCGGAAGGGGTGCGCGACAGCCGCGCGGAATTGAGCACCACCAGCAGCGAGCTGGCGGCCATGCCCAGGCCAGCCAGCCACGGCGGCATCAGGCCGGCCACGGCCAGCGGCACACACACGGCGTTGTAGAGCGCAGCCCAGGCCAGGTTCTGGCGCACGACGCTGCGGGTGCGGCGGGCCAGTTGCAGCAGCGCGGGCACCGCCGACAGCTGCCCGCCCAGCACCACGAAGTCCGACTTGGCCTGTGCCAGCGGCACGGCCTGGCCCATGGCAATCGATACGTCCGCACAGGCCAGCACCGGTCCGTCGTTCATGCCGTCGCCCACCATGAGCACGCGATGGCCCGCCTGCTGCAGTTGCTGCACATGGGCCAGCTTGTCTTCCGGGGAACGTGCCCCCAGGCTGGCGGGGATGCCTGCGCGGGCGCCCAGGCGCGTGACGGCCTCCTGCTGGTCACCCGACAGCAACTCGACCCGGCTTCCCTGCGCCAGCAGCGCCTGGACCGCGGCGGCCGCGTCCGGCCTCAAGCCTTCGTCGAACCAGAAACTGGCCAGCCAGCCATCCGCATCGGCCAGATGCACCTGCGGGCCGCCCGCAGTGCGCGCGGCAGCGGCGATGCCGCAAAAAGCCGCCGACCCCAGACACATCTGCCGCGGCACACTGCCGTCAGCGGGAGTGACCAGGGCCCGCACACCGCCGCCGGCCACCTCCTGCACCGCACTCAGCTGCAGCTCGGCCGGCGTATAGCTGCCCGCCAGGGCGCGCGACAGCGGATGCAGCGACTGCCGGCCCAGGGCCGCTGCCAGCGCCCCCATGGCCGCGGGGTCCAGGCCGGGCAGCGCGGTGGCATGCACCACCTTCATGCGATCCTCGGTCAGCGTGCCGGTCTTGTCGAACACCACGGTGTCCACCGCCGCGCAGGCTTCAAACGCCTGCAGCCGGCGCACCATCACGCCGCGGCGCGCCAGCGCACCGGCAGCCGCCAGCGTGGCGGCCGGCGTCGCCAGCGACAGGGCGCAGGGGCAGGTGACGATCAGCACCGCCACAGCCACACCGATGGCATGCGCCGGGCCAGCCGGCCACCACCAGACCGCGGACGCGGCGGCGGCCAGCAGCACGAGCAGCAGGAACGGGCTGGCGATGCGGTCGGCCATCTGGGCCATGGCGGGCTTCTGCACCGAAGCCTGCTCCATCAGCGCCACCATGGCCGCAAAACGCGTGTCGGGCCCGATGCGGCCGACCTGCACCAGCAAGGTGCCCGTGAGGTTGTGGCTGCCGGCAATCACCTCACTGCCTGCGGCACGCTGCAAGGCGGTGGACTCACCGGTCAGCAAGGCTTCATCGACGCGGCTTTCACCAGCCCTCACCTGGCCGTCGGCGGGGATCACCTCGCCGGGCAGCACCCGGATCAGGTCGCCGGCGAGCAGGCGCCGCACTGCCACGCGTTCAAAGCCGCCGTCAGCCCCCTGCCGCTCCACGCTGTCCGGCAGGCGGCGCATCAGTGCTTCGAGCGAACCGGCGGTGCGGTCACGCAGGCGCTGCTCGAGCAGCCGGCCCGACAGCAGGAAAAACACAAACATGGTGACCGAGTCGTACCAGACTTCTGCGCCCCAGGCCGAAGCCGGATCGAAGGTGGCGGCCGAACTGGCACCGAAGGCAATCAGGATGCCAAGCGCCACCGGCACATCCATGCCGATACGCCGGTGGCGCAGGTCACGCAGCGCCGACGAGAAAAACGGCGTGCAGGAAAACAGCAGCACCGGCAGGGTCAGCACCCAGGAAGCCCAGCGCAACAGCGCCTGCATGTCGGGTGTGATCTCGCCGGGCGCGGCGACATAGGCCGGTGTGGCATACATCATGACCTGCATCATGCAAAAGCCCGCCACCAGCCAGCGCCACAGCAGCAGGCGTTGCGCCTGCAGGCGCGGCCCCGCCGACAACATGTCACCGGCCGGCAGGGCGCCGTAACCGGCATGTTGCAGGGCGCCCACCCAGGCCGTGGGCCGGCTCACGCCCTCCTGCCACAGCAGCCGGGCCGTGGCCGTGGCGCCATTGACCTGCACACCATCCACGCCGGGCAGCCCGCACAGCGCCTGCTCCACGTTGAGCGAGCAGGCCGCGCAATGCATGCCGCTGATCGACAGATAGGACTCCCACCAGCCGTCGCGGCCAGCCACGGGCCGGCTGAAGCCCGTCCATTCGGCAGGATCGTCCAGCGCCGAGCGGCGCGCCGCCCCACCCGCCAGGGCGGCATGATCGGCACCGGAAAGCGCAAGGACAGCAGGCATGCCCAAGGCTAACCAGCCCGGGCACGCCCGATCTTGACATGGATCAACGCTGCACAGGCAGGGGCTGTATTAAGCTCGCGTCGGATCAGCCATTCACAAGGAGTCAGACATGTACCAGCGCATTCTTGTCACCACCGACGGTACCGCCCTTTCCAAAAAGGCTGTGCGCAGCGCCATCGATCTTGCGGCCGCCACCGGCGCCAGCCTGGTCGCACTCAACGTCGTGCCGCGTTACCCCGTGAGTTATTTCGAGGGTGGCATCTCCATCTCCACCGAAGACGTCGGCCGCATCGAGAAAAAGTGGGCCGAGGACGGCCAGGCCATCGTGAACGCCGTCGAAAAGCTGGCAAAAGCCGAAGGTGTGACGGTCAAGACCGCCGTCACCCGCTCCGACCTGGTGGCCGAATCCATCATGGCCGCGGCCAAAAAACACAAGTGCGACCTCATCGTCATGGCCTCGCACGGACGCAAGGGCATCAAGCGCCTGTTGCTGGGCAGCGAAACCCAGCATGTGCTGACCCACAGCAGCGTCCCCGTTCTGGTGTTACGCTGACGCTTTTTTATCATCAAGGAGACCTCATGAAAATACTCTTCGCCGCAGACGGCAGCAAGTACACCAAAAAAGCCCTGGCTTTTCTTGTGACCCACGAGAGCCTGGCCGGCCCTGACGGTGAAGTGGTCGTGCTCAATGTGCAGGCGCCGGTTCCCGGACGTGTCAGCAGCATGCTCGGCGCCGCCGAAGTCGCCGCCTACCATGCCGAGGAATCACAAAAGGTGCTGGCACCCATTGAGCGTTTTCTCCAGCGCCACAAGATTGCCTACAAGACGAAGGGAGTCGTGGGTGCACCCACCGCTGAAATCCTGCGCGCGACCAAGCGCGAGAAAGCCCACATGATCGTCATGGGCACGCACGGTCACGGCCTGCTCGGCCGCGCCGTGATGGGCAGCGTGGCCCAGCGCGTGGTGACCGATGCCGACGTGCCGGTGTTGCTGGTGAAGTAAGGTCCATCGGCCCTGACGGGCCTGCAGATACAAAAAAAGCTGACGACGTCAGTTTTTTTTATGGGCGCATGGGCTGCCGGGTATTTCAATCAAGCCCTCGGCAGCGTCACCCCGCTCTGCCCCTGGTACTTGCCGCCGCGGTCCTTGTAGCTGACCTCGCAGACGTCGTCCTTGTCGCTTTCGAAGAACAGCACCTGCGCGCAGCCTTCGCCAGCATAGATCTTGGCGGGCAGCGGTGTGGTGTTGGAGAACTCCAGCGTCACATACCCCTCCCATTCCGGCTCGAAGGGTGTCACGTTGACGATGATGCCGCAGCGGGCGTACGTGCTTTTGCCCAGGCAAATGGTCAACACGTTGCGCGGGATGCGGAAGTACTCGACGGTGCGGGCCAGCGCGAAGCTGTTGGGCGGGATGATGCAGCTGTCGCCATGGAAGTCGACAAAGCTTTTTTCGTCGAAGTTCTTCGGATCAACCACGGTGCTGTGGATGTTGGTGAAGACCTTGAACTCGGGCGCACAGCGGATGTCGTAGCCATAGCTGCTGGTGCCGTAGCTGATGATCTTCCTGCCTTCGCTTTCACGGATCTGGCCCGGTTCGAAGGGTGCGATCATGCCGGTGGTCTCGGCCATGTGGCGTATCCATTTGTCGCTCTTGATGCTCATTGCGGTGTTTCCCTCGGTATGCCCAGATTGTAGGCAAGCCGCAGGGGCTGCCCTGCTCGCCGCGCCCGCTATTATTTTGATAGCTTCCTACGCTTGTCCACCGGGGGCTGGAGGCGAATTTGATCGGTAAAAACCGGTTCAGGCAGCGGCCGCCTGCGAAATCACCGTTTTTTCGATCACCCGGTCGTCACCCAGCACAATCAGCGCGAACAGCCATTCGTCCAGGCTGCCGGCCTGTGCCGTCCTGCGCGCCAGCAGGGGCGTGGCCTGCGGATTCAGCAGCACGAAGTCGGCCTCGCAGCCGGGCAGCAGGTTGCCGATCACCCCTTCCAGCCCCAACGCACGCGCCGCCCCGCCGGTGTGCTGCCACCAGAGTTGCTGCGGGCTCAGCGACACGCCGGCCTTGGTCTGTCCTTCGCGGCCCACGTAATACGCGGCCAGCATGGTGTGGAAAGGGCTGAAGCTGGTACCGCCGCCGACATCGCTGGCCAGGCCGTACAGAAAACCGGCCTTGTCCGCAGCCAGGTAGTCGAAAAACCCGCTTCCGAGGAACAGGTTGCTGGTCGGGCTGACGGCCGCGGCGGCGCCGGTCGCGCGCATCAGCGCCCGGTCCTCGTCGTCGATGTGGATGCAGTGCGCATACACGGCGCGCGGGCGCAGCAGTCCGAACTGCTCGTACACGCTGAGGTAGCTGCGCGCCTGAGGATAAAGCTTGCGTACCCAGGCCACCTCGTCCCTGTTCTCGGCCACGTGCGACTGGATCCAGACATCGGCGTAACGCGCAGCCAGCTCGCCCGCGCCGCGCAGTTGTGCTTCGCTGCAGCTCGGCACAAACCGCGGCGTGATCGCATAACCCAGCCGGTCCACGCCGTGCCAGCGGCTGATCAGCGCCTCGGTGTCGGCCAGGCTTTGCCCGGTTTCGTCGCGTACGCCGTCGGGCGAATGCTGGTCCTGCAGCACCTTGCCGGCGATCATGCGCAGGCTGCGGCGCTGGGCCTCGCCGAGCAAGGCGTCGACCGAGACCGGATGCGAAGTGGCAAAGGCCAGCGCCGTCGTCACGCCGTGGCGCAGCAATTCATCCACAAAAAACGCCGCCGCCTCGCGGTTGTGCGCAGCATCCGAAAACCGGCTTTCGTGCGGAAAGGTGTAGTTTTCCAGCCAGGGCAGCAGGCCTTCGGCGGGTGAACCGATCACGTCGAGTTGCGGGTAGTGGATGTGCATGTCCACAAACCCCGGCGCGATGATGCGGCCCGGCAGATGCGTGATGTCCAGACCGGCAAAACGCGGCGCGAGCGCGCTGTAGCTGCCCACCGCCTGCACCACCTGCCGGCCGGCGCTGTCCGGGCCGACCACCAGCAGGCCGTCGGTCTCCAGCACGGCCTGCGCCGGCTCGGGGAAATACAGAAGGGAGGCGCGCCAGGCTTTCATGACGGGCTCCAGCTTAACGCAGCTGCAGGCCGGCCCGATATGCCAGGCCGCATAAGGTTTATTTGCCCAGCTTGCCCTGCACGCCCTGCACCAGGAAGTTCATGCCCAGGATCTGCGCATCGCTCAGCGTCTGGCCGGCGGCCAGCACCTCGCGCCCTTCGTTGTCCAGCAGCGCGGTACGCGCCCGGAACGGATGCAGCCTGCCGGCAGCGATGTCCTTCTGGCGCGCCAGCACCTCGTCGGCCACCTTCCTGGGCACTTTCGGACCGAAGCTGTCGACGCGGATCATGCCCTGCTTCACGCCGCCCCACAGCGACGCACTTTTCCAGCTGCCGTCCAGCACGGCCTGGGCGCGCCGCGTGTAGTAGTCGCCCCACTGGTGCGTCACCGCCAGCACCTGGGCGTCCGGCGCGACCTTGCGCATGTCGGAGTGGTAGGCAATCGCGAGTTTGCCGCGCTCCTGCGCCGCTGCCATCACGGCGGTGGAGCCGGTGTGGAACGCGATCAGCTCCACGCCCTGGTTGAACAGCGACATGGCCGCATCACGCTCGCGCGGCGGGTCGAACCAGGCGCCCAGCCAGACCACCTTCACTTCAGCCCTGGGGTTGACCGAACGCATGCCCAGGGTGAAGGCGTTGATGCCCTGGATCACCTCGGGAATCGCAAACCCCGCGACGTACCCGGCGCTGGACGCCAGCCGGCCGGCGGCGATGCCCGCGAGGTAGCGGCCTTCGTAATACCGCGCGTTGGCGACCGCCACATTGGCCGCGGTCTTGTAGCCGGTGATGGACTCGAACTTCACATCGGGAAAGTCCCTGGCGACTTTCAGCGTCGGCTCCATGTAGCCGAAGCTCGGCGTGAAGATCAGCTGGTGACCCTGTTGCGCCAGGTCGCGGATCACCCTTTCGGCATCCGCGCCTTCGGCCACATTCTCGACATAAGTGGTTTGCACCCGGTCGCCGAGGGCAAGCTCGACGGCCTTGCGCGCGTCTTCGTGCTGGCGCACCCAGCCGGCCTCGGTGATGGGCGCGACATAAACAAACCCGATCTTCAGCGGCGGCTTCACGGGCGCAACTGTCTGGGAAAAAGCGGGTGAAATAAAACAGGCGGCCGCGAACGCGGCAGCGAGGTTTTTATACATGGTGGTCCTCTACATGGCCCCGGAAAATGAAAACACCAGCGCGCCGGGACGACACGCGGGTGAAGCGCTATTTTAGCCGCTCAGTCCTGCAGCGCTCGAGCACAGGTCTTTATCCGCAGGGCGGCAGCGACCCACACGACGTGCGCGAACCTGGGACTAATAGTTGATACAGGCGATGTCCAGCAGCGCCTCCTGAAAACTGCCATCCCGCACGGCCTCCCACCGGCGCGGCACCGGGTCCTCGAAAACCACCTCGCCATGGCCCATGCGTTCGGACAGCAGTGCCACCGACAACATGCGCAGGCGCTGGTTTTTGCAATCGAACTCGCTCTGGTGCAGGCGCGAAAAATACCCTTTTTCGTCGGTGATCTGGACCAGCTGGTAGTCCATCAGCCACCACATGCGGACCTGCCCGCCCTTGCCACGTACGGTGTTGCGGTCGATGTAGGTAATGACCATTTCATCGACCATCACCGGCGTCCACTGGGCAGCCGCACCCGTGCCGAGGCAGCTGAAGGCGAGGAAGAGGAACAGGCGTTTCATGGTGGATTGACAGGCAATCATAGTGCGGGCAGGCGCGGGAAAACCCCGGAAGCCGGCTTCCGGCCCGCGCAGGAGGCGATAATCCCGGAAAACGGCGTCACCCGTCGAAGGAAGCACCACGATGCAGATGCATGACAAGGACGTTTACACGCTCACGACCCGGGGCAAGGAAGAACTGCGCAGCGGCGCCACCGCCCTGAGTCCCGCGGAATTCGAGCTTCTGGTCAGGATAGACGGCTACCAGAGCCTGAGCCAGCTCAAGGCCGGCATGACACCGGCCGCTGCCGGCGTCTTCACGGCAGCCTTCATGGCCTTGCAGGACAAGAAGCTGGTGATGCTGGCGGAGGTCGACCCCTTCACCGAACAGTTCAACGCGCGCATGAGCGATTTTGCGGTGACCCAGGCCGAAGCAGAGGCGGATACGGGCGCAGCCTCCCTGAAAACGGCCGGCTACTACGTCAGGATTGCCAGGCCGCGCGGGCCGGCCAAACCGCGGGAACCCGGTCAGGCGCTGTCGGCCATCGTGGTGGACGACGAACCCATGCTGGCCAAATTCATCCAGAGCTACTTGATGTTCGAGGGTTTCAAGGTCCGGGTGGCGAGCAACCGCGAGGAAGTCGTGACCGAGTTCCGCAAGCAACCGGCTCCGGACCTGATCCTGCTCGACGTGGTGCTGCCGGACGCTGACGGTTTCGACATCCTGCTGCGGCTGCGCCAGCACCCCCAGCTCAAGACGGTGCCGGTCATCATGCTGACCGGCAAGGCCACACGCGAGGCAGTACTCAAGGGCCTGGCGGCGGGCGCCGACGGTTATGTCACCAAACCCTTCGAGGCCGATGCGCTGATGCATGTGGTGCGCACCGTGCTCGGGATGCCGGCCGAGCCGGAAGGCCCCGGCCTGTCGCTGCTCTAAGGAAGCGCTGAACAAGCCCCCTGCGGCGTGCGATCACCCGGACTCGGGCGGTCTGCCGCGTTGAATTTCTTGTCAATAGCTGGCTATTGGCTGCGAAATCCGCCTTGCATCCCATCCCGATCCGGCTGCCGCCCATCCGCAAGGACTCATTCAGCGCTTCCCTACAGCGCTGGCCGCTCAGCGGCCAAATCCCTCAAAACAATCGTCCAGCCGCGTGATGTAGCGGCGTTTGGCCGCCTCGTCGATAAAACTCGCCTCGAAACTGTTGCGCGCCAGCGCGTAGGCATGCCGCGCCTCCAGGCCCAGCGCGGCAAAGGTCTGCGTGAAGTTGTCGTTCATGTAGCCGCCGAAGTAGGCCGGGTCGTCGGAGTTGATGGTGACGGCCAGCCCGGCGTCCAGCAAGGCGCGCAGGTTGTGTTGCGCCAGGTCGGGGAACACGCAGAGCTTGAGGTTGGACAGCGGACAGACGGTCAGCGCAATGTGATCCCGCGCCAGCCGCTGCATCAGCGCCGGGTCATGCATGGCCTGCACGCCGTGGTCGATGCGCTCGACCTGGAGCACGTCCAGCGCGGTCCAGATGTAGGCCGGGGGTCCCTCCTCGCCCGCATGCGCGACCAGGTGCAGCCCGAGTTCGCGGCAACGCGCGAACACCCGCGCAAACTTCTCGGGCGGGTTGCCGACCTCGCCGGAATCCAGCCCGACGCCGATGAACTTGTCGCGGTACGGCAGCGCCTGCGCCAGGGTGTCGAAAGCTTCCTCTTCGCTCAGGTGGCGCAGGAAACACAGGATCAGCGCGGCGCTGATGCCGAAGTCGGCCTGCGCATCCACGCAGGCGCGATGCAGGCCGTTGATCACCGTCTGCATGGCGACGCCCCGCGCCGTGTGGGTCTGCGGATCGAAAAACAGCTCGGCATGGACCACGTTGTCGGCTGCCGCTTTCACGAAGTAGGCGCGCGCCATGTCGTAAAAATCCTGCTCCTCGATCAACACGCTGGCGCCGGCGTAATAGATGTCCAGAAAACTCTGCAGGTTGGTGAAGGCGTAGGCGGCGCGCAGATCTTCCACGCTGTCATACGGCAGCTTGACGCCGTTGCGCTGGGCCAGCGCAAAAATCAGCTCGGGCTCCAGCGAGCCCTCGATGTGGATATGCAGCTCGGCCTTGGGCATGGCCTGCAGCAGGGCCGGGAGGCGCGCGGGAGAAATGTCGGAAAAAGAATCCATGTCGGCTCCAGAAAACAAAAAAGGCTGCACAAGGGCAGCCTGGGCCAGCCAGCGGCGGCAGTCACGCTGCCGGCCGCTGCAGGGCTGCCTCAGTTACCCGGGACCTTGCCTTCCACGCCCTTGACGTAAGTCTTCAGGCCGCCGAGAAACTTGTCGTCGGCCACCACGTCCTTGGCGATCAGCTCCTTGCCGGTGTTGTCCATGATCGGGCCTTTCCAGATCGTGAAGGAGCCGTCTTTCAGGCCCGCCTTGATCTCGTCGACGCGCTTCTTGGTCTCATCCGGCACGTCGGCAGCAATCGACACCATGTCGATGGCGCCTTCCTTGACGCCCCACCAGCTCTGGCCGGTGGTCCAGGTACCGTCGAGCGCTTCCTTGACGGCCTTGATGTAGTACGGACCCCAGTTGATGATGGCCGAACCGAGGTGGGCCTTGGGGCCGTAAGCCGTCATGTCCGAGTCCCAGCCGAAGGCGCGCTTGTTCATCTTCTCGGCGGTCTGCAGCACGGCCGACGAGTCGGTGTTCTGGAACAACACGTCGGCGCCGCCGTTGATCAGCGCGGTCGCGGCTTCGGTTTCCTTGGGGGGGTTGAACCACTCGTTGACCCACACCACCTTGGTCTTGACCTTGGGGTTGACCGACTGCGCACCCAGCGTGAAGGCGTTGATGTTGCGCACGACTTCGGGAATCGGCACCGAACCGACCACGCCCAGGGTGCCGCTCTTGCTCATCTTGCCGGCGATCACGCCGGCCATGTAGGCGCCTTCGTAGGTGCGGCTGTCATAGGTGCGCATGTTCTCGGCGGTCTTGTAGCCGGTCGCGTGTTCGAACTTCACGCCCTTGGTGTCATTGGCGACCTTGAGCATGGGCTCCATGTAGCCGAAGGTGGTGCCGAAAATCAGCTTGTTGCCCTGGCCGGCCATGTCGCGGATCACACGCTCGGCGTCGGCCGACTCGGGCACCTTCTCGACATAGCTGGTGACCACCTTGTCGCCGAACTCTTTTTCGATGGCCTTGCGGCCGTTGTCGTGCGCAAAGGTCCAGCCGCCGTCGCCGACCGGCCCGATGTAGGCAAAGGCAATTTTCAGCGGTTCCGGCTTGGCCGGTGCCGCGGCCACCGGGGCAGGCGCAGGCGCCGGAGCGGGTTCTTCCTTTTTGCCGCAACCGATGAGGGTGGCGGAAGCGACGGCTGAAAGGGCTGCCAGCTTGAGCA
Organism: Polaromonas sp.; assembly: GCA_030683705.1. Lineage (GTDB taxonomy): Bacteria > Pseudomonadota > Gammaproteobacteria > Burkholderiales > Burkholderiaceae_C > Polaromonas. Next base: position 41,931 of record JAUXPP010000047.1, read on the forward strand.
GTGAGCGTTTTTGTAAATCAGTCATGTCATCTCCTGTAACGACGGTTGCGGTTAACGATGGCGAGGTGGCAAAACCCCGATTATGGGCCGGGAACATCAGGCGCCCGGATGGAAAGGCTTGCCTATCGAAGTCGGCATGTTCAGCCTGATCCAGCGCGGGTTGCGCGAGATCAGCACCAGCACCACGATGGTGGCCAGGTAGGGCAGCATGGTCAGGAACTGCGGCGGCACATCCACCCCCAGGCCCTGCAAATGAAACTGCAGCATGGTCACCCCACCGAACAGGTAGGCACCAAGCAACACCCGTGCCGGGCGCCAGGTCGCAAAGGTGGTCAGCGCCAGCGCGATCCAGCCCTTGCCGGCAATCATGCCCTCGACCCACAGCGGCGTGTAGACCACCGAGACATAGGCACCGGCCAGGCCGCACAAGGCGCCGCCGGCCACCACGGCCATCAGCCGGATGCGGCGCACCGGGTAACCGAGCGCATGGGCCGACTCCGGGCTTTCGCCGACCGAACGCAGCACCAGGCCGGCGCGGGTGCGGTACAAAAACCAGATCAGCCCGGCGGTCAGGGCCATGGCGATGTAGACCATGGGATGCTGGCGAAACAGCGCCGGCCCGATGAAAGGCAGGTCGCCCAGCCAGGGAATCACATGGCGCGCCTGCTCCGGCAGCTTTTCCTGCACGTAGCCGATGCCGACAAAGGCGGAAAATCCCGCGCCGAACAGGCTCAGCGCCAGACCGGTCGCGTACTGGTTGGTGTTGAGCCAGATCACCAGCAGACCGAAGATCGCGGCCAGCAGCGCGCCGGCGGCCATGCCGGCGGCAAAGCCCAGCCAGCTGTTGCCGGTGTGTACCACGGCGGCAAAACCGGCGATGGCGGCGCACAACATCATGCCTTCGGCGCCGAGATTCACGATGCCGGCCTTTTCGTTGATCAGCAGGCCCAGCGCGGCAATCGCCAGCACCGTGCCCGCGCTCAGGGTCGCGGCCAGCAGCAAGGCGGTCGAATCCATCAGCGTGCTCCCTTGCGCAAAGTGATGCGGTAGGCGATCAGGGTGTCGCAGGCCAGCAGGCTGAACAGCAGCAGGCCCTGGAACACACCGGTCAGCGACTTGGGCAGGCCCAGGCGCGACTGCGCAAGCTCCCCGCCGATATAAAACATGCTCATCAGGATGGCCGAGAACACCATGCCCGCCGGGTGCAGGCGCCCGACAAAGGCCACGATGATGGCGGCAAAGCCATAACCGGCGGGCACATAGGGCGTGAGCTGGCCAATCGGCCCCGCCACTTCCAGCGCCCCGGCCAGGCCGGCCGCGCCGCCCGAAGTCAGCAGCGCCACCCACAAGGCCTTGCGCGAGGAAAAGCCCGCATACCGCGCGGCCGCCGGCGCCAGCCCGCCGACCTGCTGGGCAAACCCGGCGTAGGTGCGGAACAGGAAAATCCACAAGGCCGCCGCCCCGGCCAGCGCGATCAGCAGGCCGATGCTGACACGCGAGCCGCTCATCAGCCGCGGAATCTGCGTGACCGCCTCGAAGGTTTTGGTCTGCGGGAAGTTGTAGCCCTGCGGGTCCTTCCACGGGCCGAACACCAGGTAACTGAGCACCATGTCGGCCACATACACCAGCATCAGGCTGACCAGGATTTCATTGGCGTTGAAGCGGTCGCGCAGCAGCGCGGTGATGCCGGCCCAGGCCATGCCGCCCAGCACACCGGCCGCGATGATGGCCGGGACGATCCAGGGGCCGGTGGTCTTGTCGGCCAGCAGCGCGACACCGCCGGCGGCCACCGCGCCAATGACGAACTGGCCTTCGGCGCCGATGTTCCAGACGTTGGAACGGAAACACACGGCCAAGCCCAGCGCAATGATCAGCAGTGGCGTGGCCTTGACCATCAGCTCGCCCAGCGCATACGGTGACTTGATCGGTTCCCAGAAAAAAATCTGCAGACCACGCACCGGGTCCTTGCCCAGCGCCACAAACAGGCAGACGCCGATCAGCACCGTCAGCAGCAGCGCCAGCAAGGGCGAGCCAAAGGTCCACAGGCGCGAGGGCTGGGGCCTTGCTTCAAGCTTCCACATCAACGGCCTCCTTCGTTCATGCGAAAGACGAAGTGCAGCGGCTGGCCATTGAGCAGCGCGACGAGCGGCGAAGCGGGATCAGCGAGGTATTCCGGCGGCCGTCCCCGCGACGGGCCAAAGACGATCACAACCGGCTGGTCATTGACCAGCCCGTGCAAAGTGTCATGCGTCGACGAGTACTGCAGGAAGCGGGATGCCTCGATGCGGCCTACAAGCTCTTCCAGGGATTCGCCTTCCGCGATTTCAAAGACCGCATCTAGCGGGCCGGTTTGGTCATCTGCGCCACAGCACGCCTGCCGCAATACGGTGACAGTCAGCAACTGGTTGATCGGATTGGCGGGCGTGTTCCACAGCCCGCTCATCCACTGCCCCACCAGCGCCACCGTGGCCTCCGCGCGCGGCAGCGAGGGCGAGAGCTGGCCCTTGGCCATCACGTACATCCGGTCGCAGATGTCGAACAGCTCTTCCAGCTCCTCGCTGACCACCAGCACGGCACAGCCACTGTCGCGCAGCTTGAGGATCTCGCCGCGTATCTGCGCCGCGGCGCCCACGTCCACACCCCAGGTCGGCTGCGAGACGATCAGCAGCGCCGGATTCGCCGCGATCTCGCGCCCGACAATGAACTTCTGCAGGTTGCCGCCCGACAGCGATGACGCCGCCGCGCCCGGCCCGCCGGCCTTGACCTTGAAGCGGTCTATGATGGCCGCCGCCTGGGCACGCAGGGCGCGCAACCGCAGCCAGCCGCCGCGGCCGACCGCGTCGCTGCGCGTGAGCAGCAGGTTGTGCGCCAGGCTCAGCGCCGGCACCGCACCACGCCCCAGCCGCTCTTCCGGCACAAAATGCAGGCCCAGTGCGCGGCGCTGCGCCGGGTTCAGCTTGCCCACACCCTGCCCCGCCACCTGCACGGCCTGCGGCTGCGCGCGGGTGTCCTCGCCGGACAAGGCGTACAACAACTCCTTCTGCCCGTTGCCGGACACGCCCGCGATGCCGACCACCTCGCCGGCGCGCAGCGCCAGGCTGATGTGGGCGAGGTCCATGCCGAACTGGTCCTCGCGTGCCAGGCTCAGGTCGCGCACTTCCAGCACGGTTTCGCCCAGCGCCACCTCGCGGTGCTCGAGCGCAGGCGGCTCGGCGCCAATCATGAGGCGGCTCAGCGAGGCGTTGGATTCCTGGCGCGGATCGCAGACGCCGGTGACCTTGCCACCGCGTAACACGGTGCAGGCGGTGCACAACTCGCGGATTTCGTGCAGCTTGTGGCTGATGTAGAGGATGCTGCAGCCGCCAGCGGCGAGCTGGCGCAGCGTGACGAACAGGTTTTCGACCGCCTGCGGCGTCAGCACCGAGGTCGGCTCGTCGAGGATCAGCAAGCGCGGGCTGGTCAGCAGCGAACGCACTATCTCCACCCGCTGGCGTTCGCCCACACCCAGGGTGTGCAGCGGCCGCGTGGGTTCGAGCTGCAGGCCGTATTGCTGGCTGGTGGCAAGCATGCGCTGTGACACCTCCGCCAGGCTCAGGCTTTTGTCCAGGCCCAGCCAAACGTTCTCGGCCACGGTCAGGGTGTCGAACAGGCTGAAATGCTGGAACACCATGGCGATGCCCAGCGCGCGCGCTTCCTGCGGATTCCGGATCACGACGGGGCGTCCGTCGATCTGCATGCTGCCGGCGTCGGGCTTGACCGCGCCGTAGATGATTTTCATCAGCGTCGATTTGCCGGCGCCGTTTTCACCGAGCACGGCGTGGATCTCGCCGGGCAACACCCTCAGCGCGACATCGCTGTTGGCCACCACCGCGGGGTAGGCCTTGGTGATGCCGGTCAGCTGCAGGCGCGGCGCCGTGGCGGATGGAGGGGCGGCGGTGATTATCTCGTGGGGCATGTTTTTATAAGCGATTGAGGGCTTTTACCCGCAACCGGCAAGCGTGGGCAGCTATCATTTTCGTAGCGCAGCAGCCACTGTCTTGACGCGCTCGCGCAGCCATTTGGCCGAGGCCGAGGCGTGGGTGCGTTCGTGCCAGAGCTGGTAATACATCATGCGCGGGAAGGCGATCGGGCTGGGCAGGATCTTGAGCGGCAAGGTCCCGGTGAAACGCTCGCAGTACTGACGCCCTGTCGTCAGCACCAGCAGGCTGGACGCCACCATGGCCGGGATCAGGCCGAAATGCGGGCAGCGCGCACTGATGTTGCGCTGCAGGCCCAGGCTGTCCAGATGCAGGTCGATCACGCCCTTGGCGCCGGGATGGGTGGGCGTGGGCGCGATGTGTTCGGCGGCCAGCCAGGTCGGGCTGTCCCAGCCGCGCCGCACCGCGGGGTGATTCGCCGCGACCAGGCAGACCACCTCGTCGCCGAACAGCCGCGCCATGTGCAGGTCATCGGGCGGCGCCGGCCAGTTGCCGACCACCAGGTCCACCTCGCCCTGGGCCAGGCGCGCGCGGTAGTCGGACGCGCCCGACAGGGCATGGATGTCGATCCGGCACAGCGGCGCCTGGGACTTGATCTGCGCCACCAGCTGCGGCAGGAACAGTGGGTCCATGTAGTCGCTGCAGGCCAGGCTGAAGGTGTGGCTGGCAGTCGCGGCATCAAAACCGCGCGCGTCGCTGAACAGCACTTCGGCGGCACGCAAAATGCTCGCAGACGGCTCGATCATGCGCAGGCCGGCGTCGGTGGGCACCATGCCGGCGCCCGAACGCACCAGCAAGGGGTCCCCCGCCAGCTCGCGCAGGCGCTTGAGCGCCGCGCTGACGGCGGGTTGGTACATTCCCAGGCGGATGGCGGCGCGCGAAACGCTGCGTTCGGTCAGCACGGTGTTCAAGACCCTTATGAGATGGAGGTCTATCTTGTCGAATAAGGCCTGGTCCTTCATACCTTTTTATACATTGCCCTGATATGAGGGCCGGTATACCCGCCCGAGTCAATTGGTCGTACCCTGTTGCCATGCCTGTCCAGCCACCGCTTCAAATCATCCAGTTCCTCCGGGGGGGCCAGCCGGTCTCGCTCGCCAATGTACCACCCAGCCGCACGCTGCTGGAGGTGTTGCGCGAGGATCTGGGCTGCACCGGCACCAAGGAAGGCTGCGGCGAAGGCGACTGCGGCGCCTGCACCGTGGTGGTCGGCGAGGCCGAAGGCGGCCGCATGACTTACCGCGCCGTCAACAGCTGCATCAAGCTGGCGCATTCCATCCACGGCCAGGCGCTGTGGACCGTCGAGGACCTGGCCGCCGCCAACGGAACGCTGCACCCGGCG
>JAUXPP010000050.1 GCA_030683705.1 Polaromonas sp.
AGGCCTTCGATGTCGAGCGCACGCCGCTGCGCGAAATGCAGGATCGCCTGCTTGCGTTGCGCCGGGCAATACAGGCCACCCGAACAGCGCCAGTCGACTTCGCCTTCTTCGCGCGCGATCGCGCTGGCGCAGATCGGGCACTTGCCGCTCAGGCGCTTGACCAGATCGAAAGGCTCACCCACGTCGGCCGGCCGGCGCTCGAGCACCACGCCCACTATTTCCGGGATCACGTCGCCCGCGCGCCGCACGATCACCGTATCGCCGATGCGCACGTCCTTGCGGCGGGTTTCGTCTTCGTTGTGCAGCGTCGCGTTGCTGACCGTCGTGCCACCGACGAACACCGGCTCGAGCTTGGCGACAGGCGTGAGCTTGCCGGTGCGGCCGACCTGGATGTCGATGTCGCGCACGACCGTCATCTGCTCTTGCGCCGGGTATTTGTGCGCCACGGCCCAGCGCGGCTCGCGTGTGACAAAGCCCAGTTTTTTTTGCAGCGCCAGGCTGTTGACCTTGTAGACCACACCGTCGATGTCGTAGGACAGCTGGTCCCGCTCGCGCGCGATCCTGCCGTGAAACGTTATCAATTCAGGAGCGCCTTGCGCTGTCTGGGTCAGGGCTGCAACCGGAAAACCCCATGATTTGAGGGTCAGCAGCAACTCGAAATGGGTCTCGAACTGCGGACCGCCCTCTTGCTGCGGCGTGACTTCGCCGACGCCGTAGGCAAAAAAGCTCAGCGGGCGCTGGGCCGCAATGCCCGGATCCAGTTGCCGCACCGCGCCGGCGGCGGCGTTGCGCGGATTGACGAAGGTTTTTTCGTTTTTCGCACCTTTGGCGATTTTTTCGCGCTGCTTCTCGTTGAGTGACTCGAAATCGTCGCGCCGCATGTAGACCTCGCCGCGAACTTCCAGCACCGGCGGAACGTCTTTGGGAAGGCGCAAGGGAATTTGCCGGATGGTGCGGATGTTCTGCGTCACGTCTTCGCCGACCTCGCCGTCACCGCGCGTCGCGGCCTGCACCAGCACGCCGTTCTCATAACGCAGGTTCATCGCCAGGCCGTCGAATTTCAGCTCGGCAACATACTCCACCGGCGGGTCGGACTCCGCCAGGCCCAGTTCCTTGCGCACGCGGGTGTCGAAGTTCTGCGCGCCGCTCGCTTCGGTATCGGTCTCGGTGCGTATGCTGAGCATGGGCACCGCATGGCGCACGCTGGCGAACTGGTCCAGCGCCTTGCCGCCGACGCGCAGGGTTGGTGAATCCGGGCTGGCCAGCTCCGGGTGCGCGGCTTCCAGCGCCTGCAGCTCCTGGAACAACCTGTCGTACTCGGCGTCCGGGATGCTGGGCTGGTCCAGCACGTAATAACGGTGGGCGTGCTGGTGCAGCTCGGTTCGCAGCGCGGCGATACGGTCGGCGGGCGACGCAAACAAGTCAGGGGTGGTCATCTCGGAAGTTCCTGCACGGTTTTTTTGACCAGGCCGCCGCGGAACCGGCTTCGCCGGGCCGCAGGCGGCGCCCCCTGCAGGGGGGAAGCGGCCGAAGGTCGCTACGGGGGGGAGCCATGCTTTTTCAGGAAAACAGCCGGCGTCCCAGCGCCGAGCCGGCCGGCATGTCGCGCTCTTCCAGCGTGTTGTAGAGCTGCTCCAGATCGGCATGGATGGCTTCCATGGCTTCCGGCCGGATCGGCTGGCCCTGGTCGTCGATGATCACGCCGTCCATGCTCGCGGCCAGCGCGATCGCCGCCTCGCACAGGCGCACAAAAGGCTGCTCGGCGCGCAGCACCTGCGGAACGTCCAGCGACAGCGTCAGTTCGCGCAGCGCGGTCTGTTCCGGCTCTTCGGCCATCGCCGCCTGGGTGTCGAAGGACAGGCCCAGCACCGGTGGCGCATGCGGGCCGGACTGGCTGGCCGGCAGCACCATGCGGCCCGGGATGGACCCGGCCACAAAACCGAGTTTGGCTGCGCTCTGGTGCACATAACCGGGACTCCAGGCGGTGTGCCGGGCGCGCAGCGTGAAGCCCAGTTGCGCATCGTGGGTGCCGGCAAAGTTGTCGAGCTCGCGTGCGCGCGCCACCTCGTCCATCATGTCCGGAAATTCCGGCTGGCCGTCGATGGCGTCGGCAAAAGCCTGCGCCTTCATGACAAATTCGGAAAACTCGATCTGGTTCAGCGCACCGGTGCGGTTGGCCAGTTGCACGCCGGCCTGGAAGGCGCTGTAACGCTGGCCGGCGGCCGGGGTTTCCCAGGCGCCGGTGGCCAGGCTCAGGCCTTCGATCGCAAACGGCTTGCTGCCCGCGCGGCGCGAGCCGGGCATGGCGGCCAGCGCCGCTTCACCGGACACCACCGAGTCGATGACGATGGGCGCAATCACGTCGATCAGCGCATCCAGACCGGGCTTTTTCTCGGGCACGGTCAGCGCCGTCAGCGCGTCGAGGCCGGAGTCGCCGTCGAAGCCGGGCTCCAGCCGCTCCGGCCCGGTGTCCTGGCCGTGGGCCGGGAGTTCGCCAGCCGTCGGTTCGATGGCCGGGGCCACCGGGTCGGGCGTGGGCTGCATCGGCAAGTTCTTGCGCGCCGACCAGGCGCTGTGCGCCACCACGATGGCCAGCAACAGGCCGCCTATGATGGCCAGGCTGATCTGCAGCGTGCTCATGCGGCCTCCGCGAAGCCGAGGGCTGCTTCCATGTCGACTGCGACGATGCGCGAAACGCCCTGCTCCTGCATGGTCACGCCAATCAGCTGTTCGGCCATCTCCATGGCAATCTTGTTGTGGCTGATGAACAGGAACTGGGTTTCCTTGCTCATGCTGGCCACCAGCTTGGCATAACGCTCGGTGTTGGCGTCGTCCAGCGGCGCGTCCACCTCGTCGAGCAGACAGAAGGGCGCAGGATTGAGCTGGAAGATCGCAAACACCAGCGCAATTGCGGTCAGCGCCTTTTCGCCGCCCGAGAGCAAGTGGATGGTCTGGTTCTTCTTGCCCGGCGGCTGCGCCAGCACCTGCACGCCGGCGTCCAGGATTTCTTCGCCGGTCATCATCAATTTGGCATTGCCGCCGCCGAACAGGCGCGGGAACATCTCGCCGAAATGCCGGTTCACCGTCTCGAAGGTCGAGGACAAGAGTTCGCGGGTTTCGGTGTCGATTTTCTTGATCGCATCTTCCAGCGTGTTCATGGCCTCGTTCAGGTCGGCCGACTGGGCGTCGAGGAACTGCTTGCGTTCGCGTGCGCTGGCCAGTTCGTCGAGGGCCGCAAGGTTGACGGCGCCCAGCGACTGGATCTCGCGGTTGATGCGGTCGATCTCGCCCTGCAGGCCCGTGAGGCGCACGTTGCCGGCCTGGATCGATGACTCGACCGCTGCCAGGTCGGCCTGCGCATCGGCCAGCAACTGCGCATACTGCTCGAAGCCCAGGCGCGCCGCCTGTTCTTTCAGCTGGAACTCGGTGATGCGCTGGCGCAGCGGCTCGAGTTCACGCTCGAGCTGCAGGCGGCGCTCGTCGCTGGCCCGCAACTTGGTGGTCAGGTCGTCGTACTGGCTGCGTTTGGCGCCCAGGTCGGCTTCGCGTTCGAGCTTCACATTGAGCGCATCCTGCAGACCGGCCTTGGCGGCGGCATCGCTCAGGCGCGAGAGTTCCTCTTTGGCGCGTTCTTCCTCGCTGGCAATCGATGCCGCCTGCTGTGCGGCGATCGCTATCGAACGTGTGAGCTCGTCGCGGCGCGAGGCCAGGCTGCGCAGCGCAAACTGCGCTTCCTGCGACTGGCGCTCCAGCGCGCGCTGCTGCTCGCGCGATTCGTTCAACTTGCGCTCGGCCTCGATCACGCGGTCGTCGAGCTGGGCATGGCGCTCCTGGCTGTCGGCCAGTTGCATGTCGAGTTCTTCAAAACGTGCTTCGGCCGTGACCTTGCGCTCCTGCAGTTCGGCCATCTGCGCGTCGATCTCGCCGAGGTCGGCCGCAATCTGTTCGCTGCGCGCGCGGGTCTGTTCGGCCAGCTGCGTCAGGCGCAAGACCTCGACCTGCAGTTCGTGCGTGCGGCTCTGGCCTTCGGCGGCCTCGCGGCGCGCCGTTGCCAGGCGCTGGGCCGCATCGGCATAGGCAGCTTCGGCGCGGATCAGCGCACTGCGCGCCTCGTCGGCAATCAGCGCCTGCCCGCGCAGCTGTTTTTCGAGGTTCTCGATTTCCTGGGCGCGGGCCAACAGGCCGGCCTGTTCGGAATCCTGGGCGTAAAAACTCACGCTGTGTTGCGTCACCGCATGGCCGGTCTGCACAAAAATCACTTCGCCGGCCTGCAACTGCTGGCGCGCCGACAGCGCTTCGTCCAGGCTGGCCGCGGTCAGGCAGCCGTGCAGCCAGTCACCCAGCAGCGCGGCCTGGCCGGCATCACCCAGGCGCAGAAAATCGGCCAGCGGTTTCAGTCCGGTGCGTGAGGCCGGGGCTGGCGCACCGGCCGCTGGTGGCGAATAAAACGAGAGTTTGGCCGGCGGGGTATCGCGGCCGTCGGTGCCGGCAAAACCGCGCACCATGTCGAGCCGGCTGACTTCCAGCGCGCCCAGGCGCTCGCGCAGCGCGGCTTCCAGCGCATTTTCCCAGCCCTGCTCGATATGGATGCGGCTCCACAAACCCTGCAAGCCGTCGAGGCCGTGTTTGGCCAGCCAGGGTTTGAGCTTGCCGTCGGTCTTGACCTTTTCCTGCAGCGCCTTGAGCGCCTCCATACGCGCCGACAGCTCGGCCTGTTTGGCCGATTCGGTGTTGACGGCTTGCTGCTTGCTCCGCCTGTCTTCGTCGAGCTGCGGCACGCTGTCGGTCAATTCGTGCAGGCGTGCCTCAACCATTTCCTGGTTTTCCCGGGCCGCGCTGAACTGGGTGTTGAGGTTGGCCAGGCGCGCTTCGTCGGGCGCGTTGAGCGCATTTTTGTCGGCGCTCAGGCGTTCGTGGCGCAGGCCGAGGGCGCGCGACTGCTCCTCGATATTGCGCTGGTCGGCGGCCAGCACCTGGATCTGCTGCTGCACCTGGCCGACGCTGGCGCGCTGCTCATTGGCTTTGGACTGCGCAGCGCGCAGCGCTTCCTCGAGCGCCGGCAACTGGCCAGCCTGGTCCTCGCTCTGTGCAGCCAGCAGTTCCGACTGTTCCTCGGCCTGCAGCGCCTGCGCCGCGAGGTTTTCGGTCTCCAGCGCCGCATCGTCCTTGCGTGCCGCCCACTGTGCGGTCTGGTCCTTGAGCTGCTGCAGGCGCTGCTCGACGCGCTGCCGGCCTTCGACCACAAAACGGATCTCGGCCTCCAGCCGGCCGACTTCGGCGCTGGCTTCATAAAGCTTGCCCTGGGCCTGGTTCACCTGGTCGCCGGCGGCGTAGTGCGCCTGGCGGATGGTCTCGAGGTCAGCCTCGATATGGCGCAGGTCGGCGATGCGGCTTTCCAGGTCGTTGACCGACTTTTCGGCGTCGGCCTTGACCCTGGCCTGGTCGGCTTCGCTTTCGGCACGCTTGAGGAACCACAGCTGGTGCTGCTTGAGCGTGGCGTCGACGTGCAGCGTGTTGTAGCGCAACGCGACCTCGGCCTGCTTTTCGAGCTTGTCGAGGTTGGTATTGAGTTCGCGCAGGATGTCCTCGACACGTGTCAGGTTCTCGCGCGTGTCGCTCAGCCGGTTGGCGGTTTCGCGCCGGCGTTCCTTGTACTTGGAGACCCCGGCGGCTTCCTCGAGGAACAGGCGCAGTTCCTCGGGTTTGGATTCGATGATGCGGCTGATTGTGCCCTGGCCGATGATGGCGTAGGCGCGCGGGCCCAGGCCGGTGCCGAGGAACACGTCCTGCACATCGCGCCGGCGCACCGGCTGGTTGTTGATGTAGTAGCTGCTGGTGCCGTCGCGCGTCAGCACGCGCTTGACGGCGATTTCGGCGAACTGGCCCCACTGGCCGCCGGCGCGGTGGTCGGCATTGTCAAAAACCAGTTCGACGCTGGAGCGGCTGGCCGGCTTCCTGATGTTGGTGCCGTTGAAGATCACGTCCTGCATGGACTCGCCGCGCAGCTCGGAGGCACGGCTTTCACCGAGCACCCAGCGCACGGCATCCATGATGTTGGACTTGCCGCAACCGTTGGGGCCGACCACCCCGACCAGCTGACCGGGCAGCACAAAATTGGTCGGTTCGGCAAACGATTTGAACCCGGATAACTTGATCGAATTGAGACGCACGGCAGACCCTGTTTTCTTGTTCGCGCTTTGAAGCTAAGCCATTGATTTTTATGGCTCTTTTTGGAAGCACCCGACCCCGCCCCCAGCGCTGCGGAGCCTGCAATGTTACCCGAGCGAGCAGGGCCGGCCGCTGTAAAAAAGGGTGACGGCAGGCCGGCCGCCCTGCCCCCGCCCGCTTGATGCATCGAATCGTCATCCGGCCCATGCGCAGCAAGCGTGAGCAGCTATCAATTCAGGAGCATTCATCGGGTGCCGCAAGTGCCGCCGCCGGTCGCCGGCCCGCCCGCGGGATAATCCGGGCCATGAATCCCCTGTTGAAACGCCTGCAGCCCTATCCTTTCGAGCGGCTGCGCCTGCTGCACGCCGGTGTCACGCCGAATCCTGCCTACCGTCCCATCAGCCTGGGCATAGGCGAGCCCAAACATGCGACACCGGAGCTGATCAAGACCGCGCTGAGCGCCAGCCTGGCCGGGCTGGCGAGTTACCCGGCGACCGCCGGCGAGCCCAGGCTGCGCCAGTCCATGGCCGGCTGGATGTCGCGCCGTTACGGCCTGGCGCTGGACCCGCTGACCCAGATCCTGCCGGTCAACGGTTCGCGCGAAGCCTTGTTCGCGCTGGCCCAGACGGTGATCGACCCGACGCAGCCTGGCGCGACGGTGGTCAGCCCGAATCCCTTCTATCAGATCTACGAAGGCGCAGCCCTGCTGGCCGGCGCCGACACCTGGTTCGCACCCAGCGACCCGGCGCGCAACTTCGCGGTGGACTGGGCAGCCGTGCCGCAGGACGTCTGGCAAAAGACACAACTGCTGTTTGTCTGCTCACCGGGCAACCCGACCGGCGCGGTGATGGGCCTGGACGAATGGAAGCTGCTGTTCGAGCTCAGCGACCGCTACGGCTTTGTGATCGCCTCCGACGAGTGCTACAGCGAGATCTACTTCCGTGACGAACCACCGCTGGGCGGCCTGCAGGCCGCGGCGCAGCTCGGCCGCCATGATTTCAAAAACATCATCGCGCTCACCAGCCTGTCCAAACGCAGCAATGTGCCCGGCCTGCGCAGTGGTTTTGTGGCCGGTGACGCCGCGCTGATCAAGCCCTTCCTGCTCTACCGCACCTACCACGGCAGCGCCATGAGCCCCATCGTGCAGGCCGCCAGCATCGCCGCCTGGGACGACGAAGCGCATGTGGTGGCCAATCGCGCGATGTACCGCGAGAAATTCGCCAGTGTCACGCCGCTGCTGGCCGCGGTGATGAACGTGGCCCTGCCCGATGCCGGCTTTTACCTGTGGGCCGAGGTTCCGCCATGTTTTGCCGGCGACGACGCGGCTTTTTCGAGCGAGCTGCTCGCTCTCTACAATGTCGTGGTGTTGCCCGGCAGTTACCTGGCCCGCGAAGCCCGCGGCCAGAACCCGGGCGCCGGCAGAATTCGCATGGCCCTGGTGGCTGAAACCGCCGAGTGTGTCGAAGCCGCCGAAAGAATCGTTTCCTTTATCCAATCCAGGACTTCTTCAAAATGAATCAAGACCAGCTCGAAAGCATCATCAACGCCGCCTGGGACGACCGCGCGAATCTGTCGCCACAGGCTGCGTCCAAGGAAATCCAGGATGCGGTGGAGCACACGATTTCCGAACTGAACGCCGGCCGCCTGCGCGTGGCCACGCGCCAGGGCGTGGGCCAGTGGACCACGCACCAGTGGATCAAGAAGGCCGTGCTGCTGAGCTTCCGCCTGCAGGACCACGTGATGATGCGCGCCGGGGACCTCGGCTTTTTCGACAAGGTGCCGACCAAGTTTTCGCACCTCAGCGAAGAGGAAATGAAAGCCAGCGGCGTGCGTGTGGTGCCGCCCGCCGTGGCGCGCCGCGGCAGCTATATCGCCAGGGGCGCGATCCTGATGCCCAGCTACGTGAACATCGGCGCCTACGTCGATGAAGGCTCCATGGTCGATGCCTGGGCCACCGTCGGCAGCTGCGCGCAGGTCGGCAAAAACGTGCACCTGTCCGGCGGCGTCGGACTGGGCGGCGTGCTGGAGCCGCTGCAGGCGAACCCGACCATCATCGAGGACAACTGCTTCATCGGCGCGCGTTCCGAGGTGGTCGAAGGCGTGATCGTCGAGGAAAACTCGGTGATCTCCATGGGCGTCTACATCGGCCAGAGCACGCCGATTTATGACCGCGAGGCCGACACTGTGACTTACGGCCGCATCCCGGCCGGCTCGGTCGTGGTCTCGGGCAACCTGCCCAAGGCCGGCGGCAAGTACTCGCTGTATTGCGCCGTGATCGTCAAGCGTGTGGACGCCAAGACCCGCGCGACGACGAGCCTGAACGACCTGCTGCGCGACTGATTACTGATCGGAACCGACATGAATGCGCCGACCATGAGCACGATGGAACGTATCCTGCGTTTGATGGCCGAAAAAAAGGCCTCCGACGTGTACCTGTCGGCGCATTCGCCGGCCCTGATCAAGATCAACGGTGAGGCGATCCCGATCAACAACCAGATCCTGCCGCCGGATGCGCCGCGCAACCTGCTGGCCGAGGTGCTGCCGCCGGAAAAAATCGAGGAAATGGAGGAGCTCGGCGAGCTCAACATGGCCTTCCCGCTGGCCGGGGTCGGCAACTTCCGCATCAGCGGCTTCAAGCAGCGCAGCACCTACGCGGCCGTGATCCGTTATGTGCCCAGCGAGATTCCCCCGCTGTCCAGCCTCAACGTGCCGCCCATCCTGGCCGACCTGATCATGGAAAAACGCGGCTTGCTGCTGATGGTCGGCTCCACCGGCGCCGGTAAAAGCACCACGCTGGCCGCCATGATGGACCACCGCAACGCGACCCAGCCCGGCCACATCCTGACCATCGAAGACCCGGTCGAATTTTTGTTCACCAACAAGAAATCGGTGGTGAACCAGCGCGAGGTCGGCAGCGACACCCAGTCCTTGCAGGTGGCGCTGAAAAACGCGCTGCGCCAGGCGCCCGACGTGATCCTGATCGGCGAGATCCGCGACCGCGAAACCATGTCGGCGGCGATTGCCTACGCCCAGTCCGGCCACCTGTGCCTGGCCACCATGCATGCCAACAACAGCTACCAGGCACTGAACCGCATCCTGAGTTTTTACCCGGTCGAGGTGCGCAGCACCATGCTGGGCGACCTCGGCGCGGCGATGAAGGCCATCGTCTCGCAGCGCCTGCTGCGCACCCAGGCCGGCGGGCGCGCACCGGCGGTCGAGGTCATGCTCAACACCAAGCTGATTTCCGAGCTGATCGAAAAAGGCGACTTCTCCGGCGTCAAAGAGGCCATGGAAAAGTCCATGGCCGAGGGTTCGCAGACCTTCGAGCAGGACATCGCCAAGCTGATCGTCAGCGGTGTGGTCACCCGCAAGGAAGGCCTGCTGCACGCGGACTCGCCGACCAACCTGATGTGGCGCCTCGAAAACGATTTCGCCGCCGCCGCCAAGGCGGAAGAGCCTGAAGAGGATCCGGACGACGAACCCTCGTTCACCGAAATCACCCTGGACGTCAAACATTAAACATGTCCAGGACGCTGCAGCTCACCGAGCAACTGATCTCGCGCCACTCTGTCACGCCCGAAGACGCCGGCTGTCAGGACATCCTCGCCGCCCGCCTCGCGCCGCTGGGCTTCGAATGCGAGACCATTATCAGCGGGCCAGACCACTTCCGGGTCACCAACCTGTGGGCAAAATTCAGGGGTTTTGGGCCTGCAGCGCCCGCCGGACGAGCGCCGTCAGCTCCTGATTTGATAGCGCCCCGGACCCTGGTTTTCGCCGGCCACACCGACGTGGTGCCGACCGGCCCGCTGGAGCAGTGGACCAGCCCGCCCTTCACGCCCAGCCATCGCGACGGCGTGTTGTACGGCCGTGGTGCTGCCGACATGAAAACCTCGATTGCGGCCATGGTGGTCGCGGTCGAGGAGTTCCTGGCCGCCAACCCGCAACCGAATCTGTCCATCGCTTTCCTGATCACCAGCGACGAGGAAGGCCCGTCGGTGGACGGCACCGCCGTCGTGGTGCAGCAGCTCAAGGCACGCGGCGAGCCGCTGGACTATTGCATCGTCGGCGAGCCGACCTCGGTAGACCGTCTCGGCGACATGATCAAGAACGGCCGGCGCGGCACGCTGAGCGGCAAACTGAGCGTCAAGGGTGTGCAGGGCCACATTGCCTACCCGCACCTGGCCGACAACCCGGTGCATCGCTTTGCGCCGGCGCTGGCCGAGCTGGTCGCGACCGAATGGGACCAGGGCAACGAATTTTTCCCGGCCACCAGCTGGCAGGTCTCGAATGTGCACGGCGGCACCGGCGCTTCCAACATCATCCCGGGCGAACTGGTGGTGGACTTCAACTTCCGCTTTTCCACCGAATCGACGGCCGAGGGCCTGAAAAGCCGGCTGGAAGCCATCCTGCAGAGCCACCGGCTCGATTACGAGCTCAAGTGGACGCTGGGCGGCCAGCCCTTTCTGACCACGCCGGGCGAACTGGTACAGGCCGTCAGCGATTCCATCAAAGCCGAGACCGGTATCCAGACCGAACTGTCCACCACCGGCGGCACCAGCGACGGGCGGTTTATCGCCAGCATCTGCCCGCAACTGATCGAGTTCGGGCCGATCAACGCCTCCATCCACAAGATCGACGAAAACGTGCGCGTAGCCACGCTGGACCCGCTGAAAAACATCTACAGGGGCGTGCTGGAGCGCCTGGCCGCCCTGTGAGCGCCGGGCAGCCGACCACCGTCATCGCGCTGGTCGAACACTGGGCCGACCGGCTCGAGGCCGCCGGCCTGACGCTGGCCGACGGTTTCGGCCAGGGCACGCTGACCGCGTTCGACGAAGCCGCCTGGCTGGTGTTGTGGTCTCTGGGCCTGCCGCTGGACGAGCTCGATGAAGAGGAAAATACGCCGGTCAGCCCCGCCGATGCTGCCAAGGTGGCTGCGCTTCTGGAAGCACGCATCAGCACCCGCAAGCCGGCCGCCTACCTGACGCGCGAAGCCTGGCTGCAGGGTGTGCCCTTTTATGTCGACGAACGCGTGATCATTCCGCGCTCGCTGATTGCCGAACTGCTGGTCGATGAAAGCATAGACTCCTGGCTCAGCGAATCCACCCACAAAGTCCTGGACCTGTGCACCGGCAACGGCAGCCTGGCGATCCTGGCCGCGATGGCCTGGCCCGAGATCGCCGTCGATGCTGCCGACATCAGCGCCGATGCCCTGGCCGTGGCGAAGATCAATGTCGGCGTGCACGAGCTGCAGCAACGCATCACGTTGATTCAATCCGACGGCCTGGCGGCCTGCCCCGGCCCCTACGACCTGATTCTGTGCAATCCGCCCTATGTCAATGCAGCCACCATGGCGGCGCTACCGGCCGAATTCCGGGCCGAACCGGCGCTGGCGCTGGCCGGCGGCGAGGACGGCATGGACTTCATCAGAAGCCTTTTTCTAAACGCCGCCGCCCATATGAGCGAAAATGCTGTCCTGGTGCTGGAAATCGGCAATGAGCGCGGGAATTTCGAACGCGCCTTTCCCGGGCTGGAACCCCTGTGGTTCGAGACCAGCGCAGGCCCGGACCAGGTCTTGCTGCTCACACGCCAGCAACTGGCCTGAAACCTGCGTCCCGGCTTTCACGGCTGTGAATGCCGAACAATTTTGTCTGTTTGAAATGATTACCCTTAAAAACGTGGTGCTGCGTCGCGGCGCCAAAGTGATTCTCGACAGCGCGTCTGTCAGCCTGAACCCCGGCGAAAAAATCGGCCTGGTGGGGCGCAATGGCGCGGGCAAGTCGTCCCTGTTTGCCATGCTCAATGGCACGCTGCATGAAGACGGCGGCGAGTTCTACATTCCCGCCCAGTGGCGCATGGCGCAGGTCGCCCAGGACATGCCCGAGACCGAACAAAGCGCCACCGACTATGTGATCGAGGGCGACGTGGTCTTGCTGGCCGCGCAGGCCGAGGTCACCGCCTCCGAAGACAGCGGCGACGGCGACCGCATGGCGCACGCTTACATGGAGCTTTACGACGCCGGCGCGCACGATGCGCAGGCCAGAGCCCAGGCACTGATCCTCGGCCTGGGTTTCAAGGTCAGCGAACTCGACAACCCGGTCAACAGCTTTTCCGGTGGCTGGCGCATGCGCCTGCAGCTGGCGCGCGCACTGATGTGCCCGTCCGACCTGTTGCTGCTCGACGAACCGACCAATCACCTGGATCTGGACGCGCTGGTCTGGCTGGAAGCCTGGCTGCAGCGTTACCAGGGCACCATGCTGGTCATCAGCCATGACCGCGAATTCCTCGACGCGGTGACCGATGTCACGGTGCATATCGAACGCGCCAAACTCACGCGTTACGGCGGCAACTACAGCAAGTTCGAGGACCTGCGGGCCGAACAGATGGCGCTGCAGCAAGGCGCGTATGCCAAGCAGCAGGACAAGATCGCCCACCTGCAGAAATTCATCGCGCGCTTCAAGGCCAAGGCCAGCAAGGCCAAGCAGGCACAAAGCCGGGTCAAGGCGCTGGACCGCATGGAGAAAATCGCGCCGCTGCTGGCCGAGGCCGACTTCACCTTCGAGTTCAAGGAACCGGCGAACCTGCCCAACCCCATGCTGTCGATGCAGAACGCTTATTTTGGCTACCCGCCGCCAGAAGATGCGCCTGCCGGCACGCCGCCCACCGTCATCGTGCAGAACGTCAACAAGTCGGTGCTCGCCGGCCAGCGCATCGGCATCCTGGGCGCCAACGGCCAGGGCAAATCGACCCTGGTCAAGACGGTGGCGCGCGCGCTGGCGCCCATCAGTGGCGAGATGACCGAAGGCAAGGGCCTGAACATCGGCTACTTCGCGCAGCAGGAACTCGACGTGCTGCGGCCCGCCGACAACCCGCTGGAGCACATGATCCGCCTGGTCAAGGAAGTCACGGCTGCCGGCAAGATGGGCAACCAGCCGACGCGTGAGCAGGACCTGCGCAGCTTCCTGGGCAACTTCAACTTCAGCGGCGACATGGTCAAGCAGGCCGTCGGCAGCATGAGCGGCGGCGAAAAAGCCCGGCTGGTGCTGTGCATGATCGTCTGGCAACGCCCCAACCTGTTGCTGCTCGACGAGCCGACCAACCACCTGGACCTGGCCACACGCGAGGCGCTGTCGATGGCGCTCAACGAGTTCGAAGGCACGGTGATGCTGGTCAGCCACGACCGGGCCTTGCTGCGCGCCGTTTGCGACGAGTTCTGGATGGTCTCGCAAGGCGGTGTCGCGCCGTTTGATGGCGACCTGGACGACTACCAGAAGTATTTGCTCGACTACGCCAAACGCCAGCGCGAAGAGGCCAAAAAGGCGGCCAGCAACCCGGCGCCGTCCGCCGTTGCTACAAAAACAGTAGCTGCCGATGCACAGCCGGCGAGGGCTACAGGCACGATCGACACCCCAAAACCAGTCGACAAAAAGCTCGAAGCCCAGCGCCGCCAGCAGCAATCTGACAGCACCAAACCGCTGCGCAAGGAACTGGAAAAAACCGACGCCCGCATGGCGTCCCTCAGCGCAGAGCGCGACAGCCTGCAGGCCAGCCTGGCCAACACCACGGCGCCTGCAGAAATCGCGCAATCGGGCAAACGCCTGAAGGCCATAGCCGCCGAACTGGCCACGCTCGAGGAGCGCTGGCTGGAGCTGACCGAACAGATCGAAACCGCCACGGCCTGACCGGCCCTTGGCGTGCGGCCCTAACGTGGGGCGGCATTTCGGGCTAAAGTGACAACATGCCCACTGCCCTCCAAATGGCTGCCGATGATGTGGCCCTCTCAGCTGCCGTCACCCGCAGCCGCAAGCTGCTGCACAAACGCGCCGTGGTCGCGGCGGCGGCCAGCGCGGTACCGGTGCCCGGCCTGGACTGGGCGGTGGACGCAGCCATGCTGTCGCGGCTGATCCCGGAGATCAACAAGGAGTTCGGCCTGACGCCGCAGCAGCTCGACCAGCTCGACCCCAAAAAACGCGACCAGGTGCAAAAAGCCGTCACGGTGGTGGGTTCGGTGCTGATCGGCAAATTCATCAGCCGCGACCTGATCCTCAAGGCCGCCACCAAAATCGGCATGCGCCTGACCACCAAACAGCTCGCCAAATACGTGCCCTTTGCCGGCCAGATCGTCGCCGCCAGTGTCGGTTACGCGGCGATCCGTTACCTCGGTGAGGAACACATGAAGGACTGCATCCGGGTGGCGCAACAGGCGCAGCTCGAGGTGCCGCTACTGGGTTACACCGCCAGATAAACCGCCACTGCGCAGGGCAGGGTCAGGGAAGCGCCTGGAGCCGGGAGAAAAAGACGTTCATGAGGCTGGTGAAGGCCTCGTTGGGAACGGTTTCCTTGCGATGCGCATCGAGTTCGGCGATGTGCGCCAGTTCCATCGGAAGCGCCTGCAGCGCAGCCATGGACACCCCCTCGAACAGGCGCCCGACCGCGGTGGTGATGTACACAACCCGGCAATTGCGGTGCCGGCTGTCGGCCATGACCTGCACATATTTTTCGAGCACGCCACGCTCGGGCCCCTCCAGGACCTGCGCAAACACGCCGCCGCCGAAAACCAGAACGCCCGTGATGCCGAGCGGTGGATTGTTTTTCCCCGCGCTCTTGAGGATGGCGTTAACGGCGTCATCATCAAGACCTTCCGCGGCGTCACTGATGTAGAGAAGTCTGAGGATGGGAGCGTGCATGGGATAGAGCATGCCATCCATCGCACGGGCAAATACAGCGACTTCTGAAGCATGGGCCTTTCAGCGCCGATTTTGCATCGAATTGCACGAGGGTGCCCGGCGATCTCCGGCGGCGACCGCGTGCCCATGCGAAAGCCGAC
Organism: Polaromonas sp.; assembly: GCA_030683705.1. Taxonomy (GTDB): domain Bacteria; phylum Pseudomonadota; class Gammaproteobacteria; order Burkholderiales; family Burkholderiaceae_C; genus Polaromonas. Next base: position 14,993 of record JAUXPP010000050.1, read on the forward strand.
GGTTTCCGCAAGATGGCCCTGAAATTCCCTGAAGGCGCTGTTGGCGGGGCCTGCGCTGCCAGGCCAGTCCGTGCCGAAAAAAAAGCGCCTGACTTTGCAGTCAGGCGCTTTGAATAACTGGTGGGGCCTGCGGGGGTCGAACCCACGACAAACGGATTAAAAGTCCGCTGCTCTACCAACTGAGCTAAGGCCCCGAGGGGCATCTTTCGATGCTTCCCGGTCTTTGCTGCATCGTGTGCAGCAAAGCCTTGAATTATAGCGTTATTTTTTCGGGCTTTGCAAACTCACACCGCAATTTTATCGAGCACCCAGCCTGCCGCACACAAGCCGAAGGTCGCGGTCACGCTGACGACCGAGCCATAGCCGTGGCAATTGAGGCTGCCGTCGCTTTGTTCTTCATCAGGCGTCACACACGCCAGCCCTTCGCCGGCATCCGCTGCGGCAACCGGCGCTGATGATGGCTGCATCACGGCCTCGCGGCTGAACACACAGGCCAGGCCGATCCTGCCCTTGCGGGCCGCGCCGTGCTCCTTGCGCAGGCGGTAGCGCAGCTGCGCCAGCAAGGGGTCGTGCGTGACCAGCGCGAGGTCGTCGATATCGACCTTGTGCGCATGGCGTTTGCCACCCGCCGCGCCCACACTGATCATGGGTGTTTTGCTCCGGATGGCCCACGCGGCCATCGCGGTTTTGGCCCGGACCTGGTCGCAGGCATCGATCACGGTCACGCGCTCGCCGTCCTGCCAGCCGGCAATCATCGGCCAGTTGGCGGGGTCGACAAATTCCTCGACACACTCGACCGCGCAGCCGGGGTGGATGTGCGCGATGCGCTCACGCATGGCCTGCACCTTGGCCTGCCCCAGCGTGTTGTCCAGCGCATGGATCTGCCGGTTGATGTTGGACTCGGCGATGTGGTCCAGGTCAATCAGCGTGAGCTTTGCCACGCCGCTGCGCGCCAGCGCCTCCGCGGCCCAGGAACCAACGCCACCGAGCCCGACCACCACCACGTGGGCAGCGCGGATCTTTTGCGCGCCGGCAGCACCGTACAGGCGGGCCAGACCGCCGAAGCGCCGCTCCAGATCAGCGTCCACTAGACGCTGCGCTCCAGCCGCCACACCTGGTAACGCACTCCCGCCACACAGCCCGCCAGGATGGCGCCCACCGCCACAAAACTCGTCGCACTCAGGGTCGAGATACCCGACAGGCCCTGGCCGATGGTGCAACCCATGGCGGTCACGCCGCCCACACCCATCAGCACGGCTCCCACCAGGTGGTTGCCGGTATCCTCGGCGTCACGGAAACCTTCCCAGCGGAAACTGCGGGACAGCAGCGAATACACGGCAGAACCGGCGACCACGCCGAACACCGAGACGATGCCAATCGTCAGCAGTTTGCTTTTGTCGCTGAAAAACATCAGCCAGTCCACGGTGTAGGCCACCGGCGAGACAAAACTCAGCGCTTCCATGCGGCCCGAGTTGGTCGCCAGAAACGCCTCCTGCAGCGTGTCGGGGTGTTCCGCCACATACCCCAGGTGGCCGCTGACCCACCACATGGCTGCCACCACCGCGCCTATGCCCAGGCCGGCCAGCAGGTTGTCGAACCGGCGAAACTCCGCGCCCAGCAAGGCCCAGACGATCAGGCCGCCACCCAGCACGAGGGCGATGACCAGCCCGGCCAGCGCGGGCGAGACACCCGCAGCAGCACCGGCCCAGCTGGACAATGCCGCGTTGCTGGCGAAATCAATAGCCACGCTGTCCACGGTGGCGACACGCAGCACGGCGGTGATGCCCTTGAGCGTGGCAAACGCAGCAACACCCATAACCAGAAACACCACCAGCGACTTGAGGTTGCCGCCGCCTATGCGCACCAGCGTCTTGCTGCCGCAGCCCGAGGCCAGCACCATGCCGAAACCGAACAGGCCGCCGCCCACCAGGGCCGACAGCCAGATGAAGCGATTCGATGCATACAGCGTTTTGGTCGGGTCGATCAGCCCGGCAGCGGCCATGCCATAAAAGCCGATCATGGCCACGCCCATGGCCATGCCCCACATGCGCATGCGCGTCCAGTCACCCATGTTGATGATGTCGCTGACCGCGCCCATGGTGCAAAAATGCGTGCGCTGTGCAATCGCGCCGAACAGCATGGAAAGAATAAAAGCCGCCCAGAGAACCTGGGTGGTAAGGGTGTCGAGCTGGGAGGTGTCCATTCCCTGATTTTAGGGGGTGAACCGGGCGTACGCGCCGCCTCCCGGCTTACTTCAGCTTGCTGAGCCTGTCCTTGGCCACTGCGGCTGCCTCCGACTGGGGATAGGCCTTGAGCAGGTCTTCCAGCGTCTTGCGAGCCCCCTTGATGTCCTTGAGCTCGACCTGGCAGTTGGCCACGGCCAGCACCGCCTCGGGCGCGCGAACGTGCTCCGTGTCGGTCGCGACCAGGGTGCGGAAATTGGTGATGGCATCGCGGTAGTTGCGCAAGGCGTACTGCGCATTGCCCAGCCAGAACAGGGCCGGGGCCTTGTAGCCGCTTTGTGGATAACGTTTGAGGAAATTGCTGAAGGCAGTTTGCGCCGGTCCAAACTCGCCCTTGCGCATCACCGCCAGCGCGGCCTCGAACTCCTGCTTTTCTGCAGGATCCGCGACAAATTCCCTGCCGTCAACGGTAACCTTGGAAGGTTCGAACTTGCTCAGCCTGTCGTCCAGGCCCTGCGACAGGTCTTTCTGCCGCCGCTGAACCTCGGACAACTCGCGCGTCATCTGTTCGCCCTGCCCGCGCATTTGCGCCAGTTCGCTGCGCAGGGTATCGATCTGGCCGGACAACTCCAGCAGGCTGCGCCGCAGTTGTGCATTGTCCTCGGTGGCCTTGCGCAAGTCCTCGGCGGTCCGCTGCTGGGACAGGTCCAGCCGCTGCCGCATCTCGAGGATCGCCTTGCGGGCCTCGTCATCCTCGAACAGGCCGGCGTGCGCGTTGAACGCCACCACACAAGCCAGTGCGGTCAGGGCAATCCGGAAGTTCTTCAAGATCAGGACCCCGGCTTAGCGGTAGTTGAATTCGGCGCGGCGGTTCTTGGCGTAGGACTCCTCGTCCATGCCTGTCGCAGCAGGTTTTTCCTCACCGAAACTGACCGCCTCGACTTGCGCATCGGTGGCGCCGAGCAAGCCCAGTGCGCGACGCACGGCTTCGGCACGTTTCTGGCCCAGCGCCAGGTTGTACTCACGGCCGCCACGCTCATCGGTGTTGCCTTCGATCACCAGCTTGCGGGTCTTGTTGGCGCTCAGGAAGCGCGCATGGGCTTCGACGGTGGCCTGGGCTTCGGGCTTGATCACAAAGCTGTCGTAATCAAAATAGATCACGCGTGCGGCACCGGGCGGGCCTGCGAGCGAGGGATCGGTCGCGCCGATCAGCACGGGTTCGACAGCGCGACCGGTCACGCCCGAAGCGTCGCCTGTGCCGCTCTGGCCGGTCGCAACCGGCGCCCGGTTTTCGACCGGCACCTCGTTGAGTTTGACGCCGGAACTGCAGCCAACGATGGCGGCAGTCAGGGTGATGATGGCAGTGAGGGTGAGGATACGTTTCATGATGACCTTGGCTAAGAATGAAAAAGAAAAGACGGATCAGGACCGCTGGCTTACCTCTGGAAAGGTCCCCAGTCGGGTTCGCGTATGTCTCCGGATGACCCGGTCAGGCGGGCCTTGATTTTTCCGTCCAGCGTGGTGGTCAGCAGGGCTTCGCGGCCTTGCTGCTGCGTGGCGTAAACGATGAGACGGCTGTTCGGCGCAAAACTCGGGCTTTCGTCGCCGTTGGTGTCGGTGATGGCCACGGCAGTTCCCTTGCCAAGCTCCATCACATGCAGTTTAAAAGCGCCACCTATGCGTGAAATATAGGCCAGCCAGCGGCCGTCCGGGCTGATGGCGGGCGATATGTTGTAACTCCCGGTAAAGGTGACGCGTTCCACATTGCCGCCCGTGGCACCCATGCGGTAAATCTGCGGCGAACCACCCCTGTCACTGACGAAATAGATGAAACGACCGTCGGGAGAAAACGCCGGTTCGGTATCGATGCTGGCGGACTGCGTGAGGCGACGCGGCTCGCCGCCGGCAGCGGCAATGGCATAGAGTTGCGAGCCCCCGTCGCGGCTCAGCGTGGCGACCAGCTGGTTGCCATCGGGCGACCAGGCCGGTGCGCTGTTGGAGCCGCGGAAGTTGGCCAGCAGGCGGCGGCGTCCGGAAGCCACGTCGTGGGCATAAATCACCGGCTTGCGCGACTCGAAGGACACATAGGCCAGTTGCGAGCCGTTGGGCGACCAGGCCGGCGAAATAATCGGCTCCGGGCTGGCCAGCGCCGATTGCGCGCCCTCCCCGTCGGAGTCGGCCACCCACAGGTTGTAACGCGTGCCAGCCTTGGTGACATAGGCAATGCGGGTGGAGAACACCCCCTTGTCGCCGGTCAGTTTTTCATACACAAAGTCGGCAATGCGGTGCGCCGACAGGCGCAAATCAGCCTGGGGCACCACATAACTCTGACCGCCCATGTCCTGCCCGCGCACCACGTCCCAAAGGCGGCAGCGCACGTCGTAACGGCCGTCGGCCAGGCGCGTGATGCTGCCGGTCAGCAGCGAGTCGGCAGCACGCTGGCGCCACAGCGCCAGGTCCGGTCGCGAACTTTCATCGAGCGGGCTGCCGCTGGCATCCACCGCTCGAAACTGGCCGCTTCTTTCCAGGTCGGCCTGCACGATCGCCGCGATTTTTTGCGGAGCCTGCGCATCGCCGCGGAACGCCGCAATGGCGATAGGCAACTGGGTCAGGCCCACGCCGGACACCTCGACACGGAACTGGGCCCAGGACGCCGGCAACATGGCCAGGGCGCCCAGACCGGTCAGGCCTGCGATCAGGCTGCGCCGTCCGCCAGCGCAAGAGGCAGTCGGGGAACTATCAGGTTTTTTTGGGTGCATTTTGCTGGTTCAGACAATACAGGGTGAAATATTTGCCGAAGGCGGCCTGGGCCTGCATGGCACAGACGGCGAAGCCCATGCTGCCGTCGAGGATGCCAAGGCGAAAGATATAACTTTTCAGGAAGGCCATCAGGCCTGATGTTACCGCCCGCGGCATGGAGCTGGTCCTGCCACGGGCATGGGCCTGCTGCGCCCAGGCCAGGCTGTACTGCTCCAGCTTGCGCCAGTAATGCGCCGGTGTCGGGTAACTGTAATGCAGCAGGCGGGACCTCAGGCGGACCAGGGCCCCGGAATTGAGAATGACACGTTCGTGCACCAGGTCGTCGCTGAAACGGGCCTGGCCGCGCCGGAACAGGCGCAATACGTAGTCCGGGGTCCAGCCGCAATGATGAATCCACCGTCCGCAAAACTGAGTGAGGCGCGGGATTTCGAAGGCATCGGCTGCGCGGTTTTGCATGGCCCTTTGAATCTCCAGGGCCAGTTCCGGTGTGACACGTTCGTCGGCATCGATGGAAAGCACCCAGTCGTGCCGGGCCAGGCCCAGGGCCCGGTTTTTCTGCGGTCCAAAACCCGGCCAGTCCGGTGTCGACGTGACCTCCGCGCCGAAAGCCTCGGCAATCACGCGCGTGGCGTCCGTGCTGGCGTTGTCAACCACGACCCATTGGTCTGCAAATCGGACGGATTCCAGGCAAGCCTGCAAATTGGCCTCTTCGTTTTTGGTGATGATGATGACGGAAAGGCTCATGGTGCGAGTGTGTTGAGGTTTCCAACCAGCCGCTGCCATCAACCTGCCTGATCAAGCTGGTGATTGTGGGCGCTGTTGGAGGCATGACTTGTAGGAATTGGCCGTCAATTGTTCCACGATAATGCAGGCCCGCCCTCTTCACAGCTCCCAGCGCGGCACGCATGCCAAAAATCACCATTCCCGCATTTTCCTTTCGCCTGGTGGTGGTCGGCCTGATGGCGGTCTCGGTGGGGCTCCCGATGGCCATCATCAGCCTGTCCAAGGCGCTCGTGCTCCTGTTCGTGGTGGGCATCGCATTCTGCCTGTTTCGTGAGCGCAGCCCCCTGGCGCCATTGACGGCAACGGCCACGCCCGCAGCCATTGCCATCGCACTGGTGGCCATGGCCCTGAGCGTCAGCTGGTCGGAAGCCCCTGTGGCGCAGGCCTGGGGCGCCTGGGCCAAACACGCCAAGCTGTTGCTGATTCCACTGCTGCTGCTGCTGATCCGCAGCGAACGGGAGGCGCGCATAGCCCTCCTGTGCTTCGTGGCCGCGCAGACGGCGTTGCTGCTGGGTTCGTGGCTGCTGTGGGCCGGGGTGCCCGTCCCCTGGGCCACGTCCAACCGGGCGCTCGTCGAGTACGCGGTTTTTTCAAGCCGTCTGGATCAACCCATCATGAGCGGCGTCACGGCGGCGATCTGCTGGCATCTGCGGCAGTTCGCGCCCGGCCGCTGGGGACGCACTGCCGCCGTGGCGGTGATGGTCATGGCGCTGGTCAACGTCATTTTTGTGATGAACGGCCGCACCGGCCATCTGGTGGCCATCGCGCTGATATCGCTGGCCCTGATGTGGGAGCTACCCAAACCTTATCGCGTATTCGCTGGCGCCATGCCTGTTCTGGTCCTGCTTGCGGTATGGCTGGGCTCGGCCACGGTGCGTGAGCGGATGGACGCAGCCGTCCAGGAGCTCGATTCGTACACTAAGATCGGCAGCACCGACTCATCCTCGGGGGAGCGACTCAATTACTGGCGCCGCTCCGTCGAATCCATCCTGCAGCACCCTGTCGCCGGAGCGGGGGTGGGCAGCTGGAATTCGGAATACCAACGACTGGACCAAGGCAGAGGACCTTTGAATGCTCAAAACGTGCGCAATCCCCACCAGGAGTTCCTGCTGTGGGGCGTGGAAGCCGGCATGATCGGCCTGGCGCTGCTGTGCAACGTGCTGCTCGCCGTCTGGCGTGACACGCGCCGCATGACCGTCCCGGCCGTGCGGGCGGCGCAGTCGGTGCTGGCCGCGCTGGTGGTCGCCTGCATGTTCAATTCGAGCCTGTTCGATGCCACCATAGGCGATTTTTTCTGCGTTGTGCTGGCGCTGGTGCTGGCCTTCGGGTGGCACGCGCGCGCGCCGTCGGCAACCGCCCTCCGTGAGGCCACCGCTTGAGCACCCCCGAAACACCTGCAGACGCCACGCCTGCCGGCCTCGCCCCGCCACCGATCGGCCAGCGCCTGCGCCGCATCTGGCCGTATTTCAACCAGTCCCCGAGTGCCTGGGCGATTGCCATCGGCGCCACCGTGGTCGCCTCCGCGACCGAGCCGCTGGTGCCCGCCCTGTTGCAGCCCTTGCTGGACAAGGGATTCCAGAAGGGCGGCATCGACCTGTGGGTGATTCCGGTATCCCTGATCCTGCTGTTCGGCGTGCGTGGTTTTGCCGGTTTTGTGGCGCAGATTGCCCTGGCCAAGGTGACGAACCTGGGCTTGCTGGAGCTGCGCAAGGCCATGTTCGGCAAGCTGCTGTCGGCGCGGCTGGACCTGTTCTCCAGCCAGTCGGCCAGCGCCCTGGCCAACACTGTGGTGTACGAGGTGCAAAACGGTTCGTCCATGCTGGTCAACTCGGTCATGGGCCTGACACGCGACACCCTGACCCTGCTGGCGCTGTCGAGTTATTTGCTCTACCTGAACTGGAAGCTGACCCTGATCGTGGCGCTGCTGATCCCGGCCGTGGCCTGGGTCATGCGTGTGTTGTCCAGCCGCCTGTACAAGCTCACCAAGGCCAGCCAGAGTGCCACAGACTCCCTGGCCTATGTGGTCGAGGAAAACGTGCTGGCACACCGCGACATCCGCCTGCACGCGGCGCAGGGTGGCCAGGCAGGACGTTTTGCACAGCTCAGCGATGCCTTGCGTCGCTTGTCCATGAAATCCACCGCCGCATCGGCCGCCATGACGCCCGCCACGCAGATGCTGGCAGCCGTGGCGCTGTCCGCGGTGATTTCGGTGGCGCTGATGCAAAGCGCGACCGACGGCACCTCGGTCGGTTCCTTTGTGGCTTTTGTGACGGCCATGTTGATGCTGGTCGCCCCCATCAAGCACCTGTCCGAGGTTGCCAGCCCGATCACGCGCGGGCTGGCGGCACTCGAGCGGGGCCTGGACCTGATGGAGAAAACCCCGGATGAGCAAGGCGGCCGCTTTTCCAAAGTCCGCGCCGAAGGGCACATCCGCTTCATCAATACCCGCGTGGCCTACGGGAACGACGGCGCGACCGCGGTGGACGCGGTCAACCTGACCATCCATCCCGGCGAAACGGTGGCGCTGGTAGGCGCGTCCGGTGCCGGCAAAACCACCCTGGTCAACCTGTTGCCGCGTTTCATCGAACCCACCTCCGGCAGCATCGAACTTGATGGCCATGAACTGCGCGACTGGCAGATGGATGCGCTGCGCAACCAGTTTGCCCTAGTCAGCCAGCACGTGGTGATGCTCAACGACAGCATTGCAGCGAACGTGACGCTGGGCGCGGATCTGGACCGCGAGCGCGTGCAGCGCTGCCTGCAGGCCGCCAATCTCGGGCGTTTTGTGGCCGACCTGCCGCAAGGCATGGACACCCTGGCCGGCCACAATGCCACGCAACTCTCCGGTGGCCAGCGCCAGCGCCTGGCGATTGCCCGCGCCCTGTACAAGGATGCGCCGGTGCTGATCCTCGACGAAGCCACCTCGGCGCTGGACACGGAATCCGAACGCGCGGTGCAGGAAGCGCTGCAGCGCCTGATGCGCGACCGCACGACCCTGGTTATTGCCCACCGCCTGTCCACGGTGCAGCATGCCAGCCGGATTGTGGTCATGGATGCCGGCCGCATTGTGGAGACTGGTACCCACACCGAGCTGATCGCCCGCGACGGCCCGTACGCGCGGCTGTACCGCCTGGGCCTGTACGATTCCGATCTTTCGCAAAGCGCACCCTCCGTGCAACTCTCATGACCGTTTCCATCAGTGGGTTCACCTTCATCCGCAACGGCGTCGAGCTGGGCTTTCCTTTTGAGGCCTCGATCCGTTCCCTGTTGCCGCTGGTTGACGAATTTGTGGTGGCGGTAGGCCAGGGCAACGACGACACGCTGGCCCGGGTGCGGGCCATCGGTGACCCGAAAATCCGCGTGATCGAAACCCTGTGGAACGAACGCATGGCCGACCGCGGCTTTGTCTACGCCCAGCAAAAAATGATCGCGCAGTACGCGTGCACCGGTGACTGGGCGTTTTACCTCGAAGGCGACGAAGTGGTCCATGAGGACGATTTGCCTGCCATCCGTGCCAGCGTGGAGCGGCACCACGCCAACCCCGAGGTGGAGGCGCTGGTGTTCGATTACCGCCATTTTTACGGCTCGGCCCAGTGGGTGTCGGTCAGTCCCGGCTGGTACCGCCGCGAATGCCGGATGATCCGCAACACCATCCGCAGCTACGCGCCCGACGGCCAATACTGGCTGGTCACCACCGATCACAAAAAGCCGCGCAACCCCAAGGCGGCGCTGGCCAATGCGCACATCTTTCACTACGGCTGGATCCGCCGCAACGAGGACATGCAGAAAAAGCTCGACCAGGTCAGCAAGTACTGGGCAAGCTCGACCACGCTGAAAATCCAGTACAGCCAGTTCGACGCCCGTGCGCTGGAGCCGTTTCATGGCACCCATCCCGCCGTTGCGAAGGAGTGGCTGGCCACCGGCGCCGAGCAGGAGTTGCGGATTGACCCGGACTACCAGCCGACCTCCAAGGAAAACAAATACCACCTGATGCGCCGGATCGAACTCTTGACCGGCCTGGATTTCAGCCGCAAACACTTCAAGCTGGTGGCCTGACGCGCGCCGCCTCAGCGTGACGAAGCCACCGAGGCGAAGTACAGCGCTTCCTGCTGGCGCGCGATGTCTTCCCAGCCGTAGCCCTGCGCAAACAGCCGGGCTTGCGCGCCCAGCTGCCGGCGCAAGTCCTCCTCCCCGCAGACCCGCCCGACCGCTTCGCCCAGGGCATGGGTGCCGCGCGGCTGATCGACCAGCAATGCGTTGACGCCGTGGTTCAACAGCGCCGAGATGCCGCAAAAGGCCGGGCTGCTGACCACCACAGGCAAACCGTGCGCCATGGCTTCCAGCACCACCATCGCAAAGGTGTCTTCGAGCGTCGGGTGCACCAGGGCGTCGGCGGCCCAATAGGCCGGGCTCACGTCCTGCAGGGCGCCCAGGAAAAACACGCGTGAAGCCAGGCCCAGCGATTCGGCCTGGCGCTGGAATTCAGGAATCTGCGCCGGGTTGCCAACAACAGCCAGCACCACATGGCCGGACAGTTCTGCGAGCACCTGCAGCAAGGTGGGCAGACCCTTTTTCCGGTAGTCATTACCGACGAAAAGCAGGCACAGCCCCCCGGCCGGCAAGCCCAGCGCCTGCCGTGCCTGGGCTTTACTGCCTGCGCCGCCGGGCAAGGCGGGAAGATGCACGCCGGGGGTGATGACACTGGTCATCCCCTGCGAATCCGGGTAAGTTGCCGCCATCGTGTCCGCCAGGCTTTCCGAAGTCACCACCACGCGGCGCCCAGGCGCCGGCCTGAAACGCAGGCGCTCCAGGCAGAAATAAGTCAGCAGTCGCGGGCTGGTCAGCACCTTGAGCCAGCGCAACACACGCCGCAGGCCGGTTCGTCCCTGGAACAGGTTGTGCCTGACCGGCACCACATGCACGGTCTGGATCTGGCCATGCCAGGTGTTTTCATGCGAATGCACGATATCGAAGCCACGGCGCGTCGCTTTCCAGCTGGCGAAGGCATACCAGAGCTGGTTCAACCAGCGCGGCTTGCGCAGCGGCATCGCCACGCGGTGGTAACTGACGCCCGGCGCCTGGTGATGAATTTGCTGGGCAAACACATGAACCTCATGGCGCTGCGCCAGTTGCTCGACCAGGGCAATGGAGTAACGCTCAGCCCCGCCGCCCGTGCTGTCGAAAACCCGGTTCAGCACCGCAATGCGCAGCCTGGGCGGTGCAGGCGGGCTCAAGCGCGCTCCCGGTCTTCGTAGGCCGTGGCAATCTTGAGCCAGAACACCGGCAGGCTGGTCGAGCGCACCACCGGCACACGCGGCAACTCCAGCAAATTGCCAGGGACGGTGCTGCGGCCACGGCGTGTGGTGGTGACGGTTTCGAAACCCGCTTCACGCGCCATGACCACATGTTCGGGCGCATATTCGCCATAGGGATAGCAGAAATGTTGCACCGGCGTGGCAAGAATGGCCTCGAGTGCTGCCTTGTCCTGGGTCATCTCCGCCCGTGCCGTCGCCCCATCGCTCTGCAGCAGCCATGCGTGATTTTGTGTGTGCGAGCCGACCTCCTGGCCGCCCACCACCCACTGGCGCAATTGCCCGGCATCCATCAGTGGCACCTGGGCGATGCCTATGCCCTGGTCCCAGACATTGGTCCGGCCCAACAAGTTGCTGACGGCATAACAGGTCGAGGAAAAGCCGCAGCGCTGGAGCACCGGCAGCGCGTGTGTCAGGTTGTTCAGGTAGCCGTCATCAAAAGTGATGCCGACCACTTTGCCGCTGCGTTCACCCTTCAGGTGAGGAAGCAATGCGCTCATCGACAGCCCCTGGTAACCGAGCAGCTTGAGCAAGGCCATTTGCCGGGCAAAGGCGCCCGGTGACACATACAGGCCGCGAAACGGCGCGCCTTTGGGGGGCGCTTCGCTGATCTGGTGATAGACCAGGATGGGGATGGACGGCGATGGACGGGCAGTGTCGGGCATGCGGGGCGCTTTGGGGGAAATCTAGAGCAGGACGATATCGTATTGTTCCTGCGCCATCGCGGCCTCCGACTGCAGCGAGATCGGCTTGCCGATGAAGTCGCTCAGGCCGGCCAGGTGCTGGCTTTCCTCGTCGAGAAACAGCTCGATCACCTTGGGCGATGCGATGACCCGGAACTCGCGCGGATTGAACTGGCGCGCCTCGCGCAGGATTTCCCGCAGGATGTCGTAGCCGACGCTGCGCGCGGTCTTGACCACCCCCTTGCCCATGCAGGCGCTGCAGGGCTCGCACAGCTGGTGGGCCAGCGACTCGCGGGTGCGCTTGCGGGTCATCTCAAGCAGGCCCAGCGCAGAAAAACCGTTGACGTGGGTCTTGATGCGGTCGCGCGCGAGCTGCTTCTGGAATTCGGCCAGCACGGCTTCGCGGTGGCTGACCTGAACCATGTCGATGAAGTCGACAATCACGATGCCCCCCAGGTTGCGCAGGCGCAACTGCCGCGCAATTGCGAGCGAGGCCTCAAGGTTGGTCTTGAAAATGGTGTCGTCAAAATTGCGGGCCCCGACATAACCGCCGGTGTTGACGTCCACCGTGGTCAGGGCCTCGGTCTGGTCAATGATCAGGTAACCGCCCGACTTGAGGTCCACGCGCCGGCCCAGCGCCTTGGCGATTTCCTCGTCGATGTTGAACAGGTCGAAAATCGGGCGCTCGCCGCTGTGCAGTTGCAGCCGCTGCAGCGTGGCAGGCATGAACTCGGTGGCAAACTGCCTGAGCTGCTCGAACTGTTCGCGCGAATCGATGCGTATGCTTTGTGTGTTTTCCAGCACCATGTCGCGTAACACCCGCTGCAGCAGGCTCAGGTCCTGATGCAGGACCGAGGCTGGCGGCAGCCTCAGCGCCGCGTCCTTGATGCGGGCCCAGGTCTTGCGCAGGTAGGCGATGTCCTCGCCCAGCTCAGCATCGGTCGCGTCCTCGCCATTGGTGCGCAGGATGAAGCCGCCCCCCATGTCGCCGGTCAGCGCCTGCAGGCGCCGGCGCAATTCCTCGCGCTGGGCCGGCGGAATCTTCTGCGACACGCCGATGTGGTTGTCCTGCGGCAGGAAAACCAGCAGGCGCCCGGCAATGCTGACCTGTGCGGTGAGCCGCGCGCCCTTGGTGCCTATCGGGTCCTTGAGCACCTGCACCATCAGGGCCTGACCCTCGAACAGCTGCTTTTCGATCGGCTGCGGAGGCGCGGCACCGGATACGCCATCGGCATCGGCATGGCGGCTGTTGATGCTGCTCATCAGGTCGGCCACGTGCAAAAACGCCGCCCGCTCCAGGCCTATGTCGATAAACGCCGACTGCATGCCCGGCAGCACCCGCACCACCTTGCCGAGGTAAACGTTGCCGACCAGGCCACGCTCCAGCGTGCGCTCGACGTGCAATTCCTGGACCGCGCCGTATTCGACCACCGCCACGCGGGTTTCCTGGGGCGACCAGTTGATCAGGATGTCTTGTTGCATGCTTTGTCTCTATATTTTCAGGCCGGCTGCGCGCAGCAGTCCGGCTGTTTCATGCAGGGGCAAACCCATGATGCCCGAATAACTGCCGCTGATATGGCTGATGTACATCGCCACCCTGCCCTGCACCGCGTAGGCGCCGGCCTTGCCCATCGGTTCGCCCGAAGACACATAGGCCCGTATCTGCGACCGGCTCATGGGCGCGAATGTCACACGCGACACGTTCAGCGCCTGCAGACGCTTGCGTCCGGACTGCACTGCCACGGCAGTCAGCACCCGGTGCGTCGTGCCCGCCAGTTCGCCGAGCATGCGTGCGGCATCAGCTTCGTTCTCGGGCTTACCGTAAATGCGCCGGCCCAGCGCCACCGTGGTGTCGGAACACAACACCGGCGCCGATGGCAATCCGCGCTTTTTCAGGCGCGCGACGGCGGCATCGAGCTTGAGCTGCGTCACGCGCTGCACATAGGCCGTGGGCGATTCGCCGTCGAGTACAGCTTCCAGCGCCTCGCTGTCTTCGCCGGCCTCCGCCAGCAGCAGCTCGCAGGACACCCCGAGCTGCTCCAGCAATTGCCGCCGCCGCGGGCTTTGGGATGCAAGGTAAATAAAGTTGGTCATATTGAAGTCGCGAGGCGAACACACTTCCCCGATTCAGGCCAGCAGCGGCAGCGCAGTACGCGAAGCGACAAGCGTGGGGGGCCATTACTCCCGATGATAGGGATGGTTGACCGTGATGCTCCAGGCACGGTACAGCTGCTCGATCAGCAACACGCGCACCATGGCATGCGGCAGGGTCAGGTCCGACAGGCGCAGACGCTCATGCGCAGCCTGCTTGAAAGCCGGGTCCAGGCCGTCCGGGCCGCCGATGACGATGGCCACATCGCCGCCACCCAGTTGCCAGCCGGTCAGCCGGGCCGACAGTGCCACCGTGGTCACGGCGGTGCCGCGCTCGTCCAGCGCCACGATACGTGTGCCTTTTGGGATCACGGCTTCGATGCGCTGGCGTTCCGCCGCGAGCAGGTTTTCCAGGGTCTTGGACGCGCGCGGTTCGGTCTTGACGGCCTTGAGTTCGACCTTCAATTCCGGCGGAAAACGTTTGGCGTAGTCGTCGTAGGCGGTCTGCGCCCAGTCGGGCACCTTCTGGCCGACGGCGACAATCGTCAGCCTCATGGGCTGCGGGTGGAAGTCTTCCGGGCGGCTGGTTTTTTTGCGGCGGTTTTGGCCGCAGTCTTGACGGCCGTTTTCCTGGCCACCGCTTTTTTGGTGGCGGGAATCTTCACGATCGGTGTCTTGGCCGCAGCCTTTTTTGCCGCCGGCTTAGTGACAGGCTCGGCTGCAGGTGCAGCGGCATTGCGCTTGGCGGTCCAGTCGTTGGTCTTGCCGACGCGGCCGACGTAGGTGCCGTCGTCGGTGCGGGCGGCTTTTTTCGCTGCTGGTTTGGCGTCTGGCTTTGCGGCCGGTTTGGCGGACTTCGCAGCCGGCTTGCCGCCGACACGGCCTTTGACCGGCTTGGGCGCTTCTTCGGCTTCCGGCCTGGAGGCCTTGACCAGCGGGGCCGGCGCGCCGAGCTTGAGCTTGACGGGTTTGTCGCCCCAGAGTTCTTCCAGGTGATAGTACTGGCGGATGGTCGGCTGCATGATGTGGGCCACGGCCGCACCGCAATCGACGATGATCCACTCGCCGTTTTCTTCGCCTTCGATGCGCGGCTTGGCAAAGCCGGCCTCCCGCACCGCATCACGCACGCTGGCCGCCAGTGCCTTGGTCTGCCGGTTGGAGCTGCCCGAGGCGATGATCACGCGCTCGAACAATGAAGTGATGTGTTCCGTGTCAAACACCTGGATGTCCACCCCTTTCACATCTTCCAGCCCATCGATGATGGCTCGCTGCAGTTTCTGGACGTCTTTTTTGGCAGCGTTGGTGTTGGCGGGCGTGGAGGTCATGCAGTGTGGGCTTCAATAAAAATAAGGGTTCGAATCAGGCCGGAATATAGAGACGATGGCGCTCAATATAACGCGCAACGGGCTCGGGAACCAGCCGGGCCAGGTCTTGCGGCGTTGCGGCGCCCGACATGATCTGCCGCCGGATGTCGGTGGCACTGACGGGCATCAGGGGCAGTTGCAGGGGCACCAGCGGGTGCGAAAGCTGAATTTGAGGGTCAAAAACGGCTTCAGTCCTTGCCGGACCTGCGCGTTCTGCTATGCAAATTATAGCTATCCGGACCAGGTCCTGCCAGCGGTGCCAGCTTTTTATCGCCGCAAACTGGTCTTTTCCCATGATCAGGTAGAGCTGGGCACCGGGGTTTTCGGCTTGCAGCGCCTCCAGCGTGTCGATGGTGAAACTGGGTCCGGGCCGCTGGAGCTCGCGCGCGTCGACCTGGACCCCTTCCAGGCCGTCGAAAGCCAGCTGGCTCATGGCCAGCCGGTGTTCAGGTGCGCTGAGCGCCCTTTCCTTGTACCAGGCCTGCCCGGTGGGAACGATCAGCAGCACATCGAGCTGCAACTGGGTCACCGCGGCCCGGGCCAGCGCCACATGGGCGCTATGCGGCGGATCGAAGGAACCGCCGAACATGCCGATGCGCCGTGCGCTGCCAGCCGATGCGCTCAAAGCCAGTCCCGCCGGATCAAAAATTCCGTGGCCAGGCGCTCCTCGGGCGAACCGGACTCCGTCGTCCGCTGGTAGGACCAGCTCACCAGCGGCGGCATGGACATCAGGATGGACTCGGTGCGCCCGCCCGATTGCAGGCCGAAATGGGTGCCCCGGTCCCAGACCAGGTTGAACTCCACATATCGGCCCCGGCGGTACAGCTGGAAATCCCGCTCGCGCTCGCCCCAGGCCATGCCCTTGCGGCGCTCGACAATCGGCAGGTAAGCCGGCAGGAAGGCGTCGGCCACCGACTGCATCATGGCCAGGCTGCGCTCGAACCCCAGTTCCTGGAAGTCGTCGAAAAACACGCCGCCTATGCCGCGCTGCTCGTCGCGGTGCTTGAGGTAGAAATACTCGTCGCACCAGGTCTTGAAACGCGGGTATTTGTCTTCACCGAAAGGCGCCAGCGCATCGCTGCAGGTCTGGTGGAAGTGCCGTGCGTCCTCTTCAAAGCCGTAATAAGGTGTCAGGTCCATGCCGCCGCCGAACCAGCAGGCCCTGGGCCCGGAAGCCGGCGTCGCGACCAGCATGCGCACGTTCATGTGCACCGTCGGCACATGGGGATTGCGCGGGTGGAACACCAGCGATACGCCCATGGCTTCGAAAGGCGCACCCGACAACTCCGGCCGGTGCTGGGTGGCCGAGGGCGGCAGCCGGGGCCCGCGTACATGCGAAAAACCGCAACCGGCACGCTCGAACACCTCGCCCTGTTCCAGGATCATGGTGATGCCGTTGCCCTGCAAGGTTTCGCCGGGTGCTTTTTCCCAGGCGTCGGTGGCAAACACGCCGCCATCGATGGCGGCAATGCTGCCGGTGATGCGCTGCTGCAGCGCCAGCAGGTAACTGCGGACGGGAGAAGAATCGGTCATGGTCGTCATTTCTGAATGGTATCGGCCCGTGGACGGCCCGATTTGATCAAGCGCACGGGGGCTGCAGCGTCCGCCCGCAGCCCACGGACATCCTGTAGCGCCTGCGCCATGTATTCGAGGTCCCGCGCCTCATCGCCGCTGAGCCGTAGGAAATCGCGAAAAACCAGGCGTTTGCGCGAATAGTCGAGTCCGGCCAGGCCCACGGGCACGCCGGCTTCCAGCGCCAGGCGGTAAAAGCCGCTGCGCCAGCCCCCGGTGAGGCGGCGGGTTCCTTCCGGCGACAGGGCCAGCCAGAAATACTGGCCCAGGGCCTTTTTCTGTTTCATCAGCGCGGTCATCTGCTCGACCACGCCCTGGGGTGAGGCACGGCTGACCGGCACGCCGCCCAGCCAGCCCATCCAGGCGCCGAACAGCGGAATCCGGAACAGCGTGTCCTTGCCCCAAAACATGACAGGAATACCAAGCGCCCATTTCAGCAAGATGGCGATGGGGAAATCCCAGTTCGAGGTGTGCGGGTACACCACAATCACGCCCTGCTGCGTCGGCAGGCCCTGGAAGTCCACGCACCAGCCTAGCAAGCGCAGCAGCCAGCGGGCCAGCCCGCTCCCGCGGAACTGCACGGGATACGGTGGCTGGAAATCCATGCCCATCAGGGCTTGATCGCCCGGTAACCGATGTCCTTGCGGTACTGCGCGCCGTCGAAATGAATCAGCTTGGCAGCCTCGTAGGCCTGGTGCTGTGCCTCTTTCACCGAGCTGGCCAGCGCCGTGACACACAACACGCGCCCGCCGGAAGTCGCCACGCTGCCTTTGGCGCCGCCTTCGGCGCTGACCGTGCCCGCGTGAAACACCACGGTATCTTCAGTGCCGGAGCTGTTGACCGGCGGCAGGCCGGTGATCAGGTCGCCCTTGCGCGGCTGCAGCGGGTAGCCGTGCGCAGCCATCACCACGCCCAGCGCCACACGCCGGTCCCATTCGAGCTCGACCTCATCGAGCTTGCCCGAGGTGGCCGCCAGCATGACCTCGAACAGGTCGGACTTGAGCCGCAGCATGATGGGCTGGGTCTCCGGGTCGCCCATGCGGCAGTTGAATTCCAGGGTCTTGACCTTGCCGTCGGGCGTGATCATGAGGCCGGCATACAAAAAGCCGGTGAAGGGAATGCCGTCTTTTTCCATGCCCTTGATGGTCGGCAGGATGATCTCGCGCATGGCTCGCGCATGCACTGTGGGCGTGACCACCGGCGCGGGCGAGTAGGCGCCCATGCCGCCGGTGTTCGGTCCCTGGTCGCCGTCGAGCAGGCGTTTGTGGTCCTGGCTGGTGGCCATGGCGGCGACGTTTTTCCCGTCGCACATCACGATGAAGCTGGCTTCCTCGCCTTCGAGAAACTCCTCGATCACGACACGCGCGCCGCCGGCGTTGTGTGTCACGCCCAGCGGGTTGAAGCTGGGGTCGGGCGCCAGCATGAACTCGATGGCCTCGTGCGCCTCGTGCAGGCTCATGGCCACGACCACGCCCTTGCCCGCCGCCAGGCCATCGGCCTTGACCACGATCGGCGCGCCTTTTTCGTCCACATAGGCATGGGCGGCCGTCGCGTCGGTAAAGGTTTCGTATTCGGCGGTCGGGATGCCATGGCGCTTCATGAAGGCCTTGGAAAAGGCCTTGGAGCTTTCCAGCTGCGCAGCGGCCTTGGTCGGGCCGAACACCCGCAGGCCGTGCAGGCGGAACTCGTCGACGATGCCGGCCGCCAGCGGCTGCTCGGGGCCGACCACCGTCAGCGCGATTTTTTCAGCCAGCGCCCACTCGCGCAGCGCCTTCACGTCGGTGATTGCGATGTTCTCCAGCCGGGCATCCAGCGCGGTCCCGCCATTGCCGGGCGCCACGTAGACCGCCTGCACCTTGGGGGACTGGGCCAGTTTCCAGGCCAGCGCGTGCTCACGGCCGCCGCCGCCAATAACAAGAACTTTCACGGGATGTTCAACCTAAAAAACAGCAGGTAGCTGAGGTAAATGATGAGAAGAAAAACAATGCCGAGGATGACCTTGACCGCCCCCTTGCTGCGGCGCTGGAGTTCCAGCGCCTGGTCGTTCACGGCACCCGCCTTCACGATGTTGGCCCGGGTTTCATCCACCAGCGACTTCTGCATCGCCAGCGATTCCTTCTGCAGCGCGATGGCCTCGGCGCGCAGACGGTTGCCTTCCTGCAGCAATTGCTCGATGCGGGCCAGCCGCTCTGACGAATCCGTGTTGCCGTCCATGGTCAGCTGTCGAGCGAGGCGTTGTGGAACACATCCTGCGTGTCGTCCAGATCTTCCAGCACGTCCAGCAGGCGCTGCATTTTCTGGGCGTCGTCGCCCGTGAGCTCGATCATGTTGTCGGCGCGCATGGTCACTTCGGCCACTTCGGGCTTGAGGCCGGCGGCTTCCAGGGCGCTCTTGACAGCTTCGAAGCCGGTGTAAGGCGTCAGCACCTCGATGGCGCCGTCCTCGTGGGTGATCACGTCGTCGGCGCCGGACTCGAGGGCGACTTCCATGATTTTGTCTTCGCTGGTACCGGGCGCAAAAATCAGCTGGCCGCAGTGCTTGAACTGGAAGGCCACCGAGCCTTCGGTGCCCATGTTGCCGCCGTGTTTGGAAAACGCATGCCGGACCTCGGCCACGGTGCGCACCTTGTTGTCGGTCATGCAGTCCACGATGATGGCCGCCCCGCCGATGCCGTAACCTTCGTAACGGACTTCCTCGTAATGCACGCCTTCCAGGCTGCCGGTGGCCTTGGCGATGCCGTACTTGACGTTTTCGTTGGGCATGTTGGCCGCCTTGGCCTTGTCCACCGCCAGGCGCAGGCGCGGGTTGGTGCCCAGGTCGCCGCCGCCCATGCGCGCCGCGACCATGATTTCACGCATCACACGGGTCCAGATGCGCTGGCGTTTCTCGTCCTGGCGCCCCTTGCGGTGCTGAATATTCGCCCATTTGCTGTGACCGGCCACGGAAATCCTTTGGAATTGATTTAATCTACAAACCGTATTTTACTTTTAGGGCGCTCCCGCAGCGCCCTTTCACCCAGAGGACACCCCATGGCCGAGCCGTTTTTGATTGCCAGGAATGCATCCACCACCTGCGAGCTGCTCCCCGCGCTGGCCAACCGCCACGGCCTGATCACAGGCGCCACCGGCACCGGCAAGACCGTCACCCTGCAGACCCTGGCGGAAAACTTCTCGAAAATCGGCGTGCCGGTCTTCATGGCCGACGTCAAGGGTGACCTGGCCGGCATCAGCCAGGCCGGCAGCATGGGCGAAAAAATGTCGGCTGTCCTGAAAGAGCGCGGCATCGCCAAACCCGAGCCCATGGCCTGCCCCACCACCTTGTGGGATGTGTTCGGTGAGCAGGGCCACCCGGTGCGCGCCACGGTGTCCGACATGGGCCCGCTGCTGCTGGGCCGCATGCTGGGCCTGAACGAGACCCAGGCCGGCGTGATCAACCTGGTGTTCAAGATCGCCGACGACGCCGGCATGTTGCTGCTGGACCTGAAAGACCTGCGCGCCATGCTGCAGCATGTGGGCGACAACGCCAGCAAGTTCACCACCGAGTACGGCAATATCAGCGCCGCCAGCGTGGGCGCGATCCAGCGCGGGCTGATGCAGATCGAAACCCAGGGCGGTGACAAGTTCTTCGGCGAGCCCATGCTCAACATCAGCGACTTCATGCAAACCGTCGACGGCAAGGGCGTGGTCAACATCCTGGCCGCCGACAAACTGATGAATTCGCCGCGCCTGTACGCGACCTTTTTGCTCTGGATGTTGTCCGAGCTGTTCGAGCAGCTGCCCGAGATCGGCGATCCAGACCAGCCCAAGCTGGTGTTTTTCTTTGACGAGGCACACCTGCTGTTCACCGACGCGCCCAAGGCACTGATAGAACGCATCGAACTGGTGTTGCGGCTGGTGCGCTCCAAAGGAGTGGGCGTCTATTTCGTCACGCAGAACCCGCTGGACATCCCCGATTCGGTGCTGGCCCAGCTCGGCAACCGGGTGCAACACGCGTTGCGCGCCTTCACGCCGCGCGACCAGAAAGCCGTCAAGGCGACCGCCCAGACCATGCGGCAAAAGCCCGGGCTGGACATCGAAACCGCCATCACCGAGCTGGCCGTCGGCGAGGCCCTGGTCAGTTTTCTCGACAGCAAGGGCCGGCCCAGCGTCACTGAGCGCGCCTATGTGCTGCCGCCCGGCAGCCAGATCGGCCCGATCACACCGCAACAGCGCCATGCGCTGGTCGCCACCTCGCTGGTCACCGGCGTGTACGAAAAAGCGGTGGACAGCGACTCCGCCTACGAAATGCTCAAGGCCCGCACCGAAGCCGCGCAAGCCGAAACCGCCAAGGCCGCCGAAACCTCCGGCGGCCTGATGGGCGGTATCAGTGATGTGTTGTTCGGCTCCAAGGGCCCGCGCGGCGGCCAGCGCGACGGGCTGGTCCAGCAGGTGCTCAAGTCCGAAGCCCGCAACCTGGCGCGCCAGGTGTTGCGCGGCGCGCTGGGCGGCATCCTGGGCGGCAAAAAGCGTTAAGTCAGGCACGACATTGGCCGGCCGGCAGTTGCTTTTCCGGCACAAGCCTTGCAAGCGTCGAATGTCATGGCTACATTCGATTTTTTGAAGGGGTTCCCTTGATGCCTGCCGAGCTTGCCAAGCCTTCTGACACGGTTGCTGCAACAACCGCTGCGAGTCCCTCCCCCCGCCACATCCGCCTGACCTCGCACGCCGGCGGCCAGGGCGCTTTGCCCATCCACTGGGGCGCGGCTACTGCGGCCGAGCGCGGCCCGGTGATAGGCACCACCACCCATCGCAGCCACCGCAACGTGATCGGCACCCACAGCGGCTCCTACAGCGTCTACCGCGCGCTGGCGGTTGCCTCCGGTGCGCTCAAGGCCAGCCACAAGGCCGACCTGACCAACACCGCGCCCACCGACATCATTGGCCCCTACCCGCAATGGAGCGAGCCGGGGCGCATCGTCGCGATGGACCCCTGGGGCGCGACCATCGCCGAGGTATTTGCCGGCGAGCTGGCCGCCGGCTACGACATCCGCCCGACGATTGCCGTGACCCAGGCGCATGTGATCCTGCCCGAGGTGATCGAGGCGCTGCAGTCCGGCCGGCTCAAGGCCGACGGCAAGGTCCTCACGGCCGGCGGCGCGGCCATGGTGACCAAGGTGGCGGTCGAGCCGGTCTGGTACCTGCCCGAAGTCGCCCGGCGTTTCAACTGCAGCGAGACCGACTTGCGCCGCGTGTTGTTCGAGGAAACCGGCGGCATGTACCCCGAGCTGGTGACCCGCAGCGACCTCGAAGTCTTTTTGCCGCCCATAGGCGGCCTGACCGCCTACATCTTCGGCAAGCCGCGCGACCTGGCCAATCCCGAGATCGAACTGACCGCCCGCGTGCATGACGAATGCAACGGCTCCGACGTGTTCGGTTCCGACATCTGCACCTGCCGACCCTATTTGACGCACGCGATCGAGGAATGTATCCAGGGCGCCCAGCGTGGCGGCGTCGGCCTGGTCTCCTACTTCCGCAAGGAAGGCCGGGCGCTCGGCGAGGTGACCAAGTTCCTGGTCTACAACGCGCGCAAGCGCCAGGTCGGCGGCGACACCGCCGACCAGTATTTCAACCGCACCGAATGTGTGGCCGGCGTGCAGGACATGCGTTTCCAGGAACTGATGCCCGACGTGCTCAACTGGCTGGGTATACGCAAGATCCACCGACTGGTGTCCATGAGCAACATGAAGTACGACGCCATCACGCGCGCCGGCATCGAGGTGGTCGAGCGCGTCAACATCCCGGACCACATGATCCCCGCCGACGCGCAGGTCGAGATGGACGCCAAGATGGCGGCCGGCTACTTCACACCGGGCGCCGTGCCGACGGCCGAAGAGCTGAAAAAAGCCAAGGGCCGGGGGCTGGATGCCTGAGCCCGCTCCGTTCAACGCTACAAATTCAATAGCTGCTCACGCTCGTCAAACAAGGGCCGCAGCCGAATTACGCTCTACACGCACGATCCGGCTGCGGGCCGCCGCGTTGCTGGCGCGCGCGCGCCGCGGCGAGTCTGCCTGGTTCAGCATCAACGACGGCGCCATGCTGACCGCCGCCGCGCTGGTGGCCGAACTCACGCGTGTGCGTTACCCCGACCTGGCGATTCCGTACCACAGCCGCTGGCGGCACTTCGAGGCCGGTGGGGTGGACCGGCTGGCACAACTCAACCGTGCCCTCGGTTCAGTCGGCCCGGCCGAACGCGCCCGCGCGCAGATCGACCTGGCGCTGGTCAGCGTGTTGCTGGACGCCGGCGCCGGCGCCGACTGGTGTTACCACGAAGCCGCCTCCGGCGAACATCCGGCCCAGGAGTTCAGCCGCTCCGAAGGCCTGGGCGTCGCGAGTTTCCATGCCTTCATGGCCGGGCTGTTCTCCAGCGACCCGGCGCGGCCGCTGCAGGCCGATGCCGCCGGACTGCAGGCCGTGACGGCCGAACGCCTGGGCCAGGCCTTCCAGGTCAGCGCCAGCAACCCGCTGGTCGGCCTGGACGGCCGTGCCGCACTGCTGCGCAGGCTCGGCCAGGCGTTGCAGGACAATCCGGCGCTGTTCGGCCAGCCGGGCCGGCCCGGCCGCCTGTTCGACCGGCTGGCGCCCACCGGCAGCGGTATGGTGCAGGCGCACGATGTGTTGTCGCTGCTGCTGACCGGGCTCGCGCCCATCTGGCCGGCGCAGAACGCGCTCGACGGCGAGCCGCTGGGCGATTGCTGGCGCCACCCGGCCGCCGGCGAAGAGTCCGACGGCCCCAGCCGCGGCTGGATGCCGTTTCACAAGCTCTCGCAGTGGCTGACGTATTCGCTGCTCGAACCCTTCGAATGGGCCGGCGTCCAGGTCCAGGGCCTGGACGCGCTGACCGGCCTGCCCGAGTACCGCAACGGCGGCCTGTTTCTCGACGCCGGCGTGCTGACGCTGAAAGACCCGGCGCTGGCCGGGCGCCTGCACGCGCCGGGCGACGAGTTGATCGTCGAATGGCGCGCGCTGACGGTGGCGCTGCTCGACGAGCTCGCACCGCTGGTGCGCGAGCAGTTAGGATTGAGCGCCGAACAGATGCCGCTGGCCTGTGTGCTCGAAGGCGGCACTTGGGCCGCAGGGCGCGCTCTGGCACAGCAATTGCATGGAGGCCAGCCGCCTCTGAACATCCAAAGTGATGGCACTGTATTTTAAAAACTTGCTCTGAATTCACGACGAGGCACACCCGCACATGACGCGCTACAACGACAAAGTCCACCTGATCGACCACCCGCTGGTGCAGCACAAGCTGACGCTGATGCGCCGCAAGGACGCGTCCACCAACACCTTCCGCACCCTGCTCAACGAGCTCAGCATGCTGATGGCCTACGAGGTCACGCGCGACATGCCGATGCAGGACATAGAAATCGAAACACCGCTCGAAAAAACCACCTCCAAAGTCATCGACGGCAAGAAGCTGGTGTTTGTTTCCATCCTGCGCGCCGGCAACGGCATCCTCGAAGGCATGCTCAGCGTGGTGCCGGGCGCGCGTGTCGGCCATGTCGGCCTGTACCGCGACCCGAAAACCCTGACCGCCGTCGAGTACTACTTCAAGATGCCGCACGACATGGAAGAACGCGATATCGTCATCGTCGACCCAATGCTGGCCACCGGCAACTCGGCGATTGCGGCCGTGGAGCGCCTCAAGGAGCTCAACCCCAAATCGATCAAGTTCGTCTGCCTGCTGACCTGCCCCGAAGGCATCGCCGCGCTGCAGGCTGCCCACCCCGACGTGCCGATCTACACCGCCGCCATCGACCGCGAGCTCAACGACCACGGCTACATCCTGCCGGGGCTGGGCGATGCCGGTGACCGCATCTTCGGCACGAAATAATGCACACCCCTGTCGGACCAGACCGGGACCGCGCGACCCACGATTTTTTAGCCCGTAACGCCTGAAATCAACCGGAGAACACCCATGACATCCCTGCTCAAGCGCCGACAACTCGTCACCCTGGCCGCCGCACTGGCCGTCGCCCTGCCCGGCTTTGCGCTGGCTCAAGCCAAAACCAAGGTCGCGGCGGTCTACACCGTGCCTTTCGAGCAGCAATGGGTCAGCCGCATCCACAAGGCGCTGAAAGCCGCCGAGGCGCGCGGCGAAATCGAATACAAGGCGACCGAAAACGTGTCGAACGCCGACTACGAACGCGTGATGCGCGAATACGCCACCGCCGGCAACCAGCTCATCGTCGGCGAAGCCTTTGCGGTCGAGGCCGCGGCGCGCAAGGTCGCGAAGGACTTTCCGAAAACCTCTTTCCTGATGGGTTCGTCCGGCAAGGTGCAGGCGCCCAATTTCTCGGTCTTCGACAATTACATCCAGGAACCGGCCTACCTCAGCGGCATGATTGCCGGCGGCATGACCAAGTCCAACAAGATCGGTTTGGTCGGTGGCTTCCCGATTCCCGAAGTCAATCGCCTGATGAACGCCTTCATGGCCGGC
The DNA here is from genome assembly GCA_030683705.1 of Polaromonas sp. Lineage (GTDB taxonomy): Bacteria > Pseudomonadota > Gammaproteobacteria > Burkholderiales > Burkholderiaceae_C > Polaromonas. The sequence continues at coordinate 40,213 of JAUXPP010000050.1, forward strand.
GCCAAGGAAACCAACCCCAAGGTCGAGTTCAGCGTGAGTTTCATCAACAGCTGGTTTGATCCGCCCAAAGCCAAGGAAGCCGCCTTCGCGATGATCGACAAGGGCGCCGACGTGATGTACGCCGAGCGTTTCGGCGTCAGCGATGCCGCCAAGGAAAAAGGCAAACTCGCCATCGGCAACGTGATCAACACCCAGGACAAATACCCCGACACCGTGGTTTCGTCCGCGCTGTGGCACATGGAGCCGAGCATCGACCGCGCGCTCAAGCTGGTCAAGGAAGGCAAGTTCACTGCCGAGGACTACGGCCAGTACTCGATGATGAAGTACAAGGGTTCCGAGCTGGCGCCGCTGGGCACCTTCGAGAAGAAGATTCCGGCCGACATCGTCGCCAAGATGAAAGCGAAAGAAAAAGCCATCCTCGACGGCAAGTTCACTGTCAAGGTGGATGACGGCCAGCCCAAATCAAGCAAGTAGGTTCACCCCTATCGGACGCTCACTGCGTGTAGCGCCTTTTCCCCTTCCAGGGGACGGCGCCTGCGGGCCGGCGAAGCCGGACCCGCGGCGCCTGCTTGAAAAGAGCTGCCTGCTGCGCGGACACCCATATTTGTCCGTTCGTCCTGAGCCTTTCGAAGGATGCGCCTGCGGGCCAGCCAGGCAGCACTCGCAGCCGCTGCTGGCATGAATACGTCACCATGTCCGACCCCGTCCTCAAACTCACCGGCATCACCAAGCGTTTCGGCACGCTGGTGGCCAACGACGGCATCTCGCTGGAGCTGCACGCCGGCGAGGTGCTGGCGCTGCTCGGTGAAAACGGCGCCGGCAAGTCCACCCTGGTGTCCATACTGTTCGGCCACTACAGCGCCGACGCGGGGCAAATCGAGGTCTTCGGCCAGCCGCTGCCGCCTGGCCATCCGCGCGCGGCGCTGGCCGCCGGCATCGGCCTGGTGCACCAGCATTTCACACTGGCCGACAACTTGAGCGTGCTCGACAACATCATGCTGGGCAGTGAGCCACTGTGGCAGCCTTTCTCGCGCCGCCGAACCGCGCGCGACAAGCTGCTGGCGGTAGCGCAGCGTTTTGGTCTGCCGGTCGTCCCCGAGGCCAAGGTCGGCAGCCTGTCGGTCGGTGAACGCCAGCGTGTGGAAATTTTGAAGGCGCTGTACCGCGGCGCGCGCGTCCTGATCCTCGACGAGCCCACCGCGGTGTTGACGCCGCAGGAAAGCGAGGCCTTGTTCGACACCCTGGGCCAGATGGTGGCGCAGGGCCTGTCCATCATTTTCATCAGCCACAAGCTCGGCGAGGTGTTGCGCGTTTCAAACCGCGTGGCGGTGCTGCGCGCCGGGAAGCTGGTGGCCGAAGCACCCGCCGCCGGCACCAGCCAGGCGCAGCTGGCCTTGTGGATGGTCGGCCATGCCGTCGGGGCCACGCAGCGACGTCCGGCCCTCAGCACCGGCCAGCCGGTCTGCACCCTGGACGCCGTGTGCACCGCCGGCGGCGGGCGTGACCGACTCAATGGCGTGTCGCTGGAATTGAAAGCCGGCGAGATCGTCGCGATTGCCGGCGTCTCCGGCAACGGCCAGCTCGCGCTGGCCGAGCTGCTGAGCGGCACCCGCAGCGCCAGCCAGGGCAGCGTGACCTTTCTCGGCCAGCCGCTTGTGGCCTCGCCGGCCCGACTGGTCAGCCAGGGCGTTGCGCGTATTCCCGAAGACCGGCATGCGGTCGGTGTGGTCGGTGACCTCAGCGTCTGGGAAAACGCCGTGTCCGAGCGCCTGCGCAGCCCGGTGTTTTCGCGCGCGCTGTGGGTCCGGCGCGGCGCCGCACAGGCGCATGCGGCGCGCATCACGCGCGAGTTCGACGTGCGCGGCGCCGGCCCGCAGTCGGCCGCGCGATCGCTGTCGGGCGGCAACATGCAAAAGCTCATCCTCGGTCGCGCCCTGGTTTCTCCAGAATCTGCCGGGAGCGCACACCCTCCCAAACTCATTGTTGCCCACCAGCCGACCTGGGGCCTGGACATCGGTGCAGTCGCTTATGTGCAGCAGCAGCTGATCGCCGCGCGGGACGCCGGCGCGGCGGTGCTGGTGATCTCGGACGACCTCGACGAGGTGCTGGCGCTGGGTGACCGGGTCGCCGTCATGCACGCCGGGCAATTGACCGACGCCCTGCCCGCCGAGGCCTGGACGCGTGAAACTGTCGGACTGGCGATGGCCGGCGTCCACGCAGTTCCTGCAGAGTCTGATCTTTCCTCCTTTCGCCCTGAGCCTGTCGAAGGGTCTCACAAGGCTTCGACAGGCTCAGCCCGAACGGCAGAGGCAAACGACAGGCAGGCCGCACCATGAGGCTGGCAAAACGCACGCAGACCTCGAAATTGGCGCTGGTGCTTGCGCCCATCTGCGCCATCGCCTTCACCCTGCTGATCAGCGGCCTGCTGGTGCTCTGGGCCGGCGCGCCGCTGGGCCAGACCTACGCGCTGCTGTTCAAGGGCGGCTTCGGCTCGGTGTTTGCGCTCAGCGAAACCTTGACCCGCGCGATTCCGTTGATCCTGACCGGCCTGGCCGCCACCGTGGCTTTCAAGGCGCGGCTGTTCAACATCGGCGCCGAGGGCCAGCTCTATGCCGGTGCGCTGGCTGCGGTGGCGGTCGGCGGTTTGCACGGCGGCACCGGATTCGACCTGCCGCTCTGGCAGCTGTTCGTGCTGATGATGCTGGCCGCAGCCATCGCCGGCGCGCTGCTGCTGCTGGGCCCGGCGCTGCTGAAAGCGCGCCTCGGTGTGGATGAAGTCGTCACCACCCTGCTACTCAACTTCATCATGCTGCTGTTTGTTTCGCTGATGCTGGACGGCCCCATGAAAGACCCGACCGCCATGGGCTGGCCGCAAAGCGTGGCGCTGATCGGCGACCTGGAACTCTCCAAGCTGGTCGCGCAGACGCGTATCCACACCGGCCTGCTCTGGGCCATCACGCTGGCCGTGGCGCTGTGGGCCCTGATGAAATACACCGTGCCCGGCTTCGACATCCGCGCCACCGGCGCGAATGCCAAGGCCGCCGCCTTTGCCGGCGTGCCGGTCACCCGCACCGTGGTGCTGGTCGCCCTGCTCTCGGGCGGCCTGGCGGGCCTCGCTGGCGCCATCGAGGTGGCCGGCCGCACCAGTTATCTCACGCTCGACATGTCGCCCGGCTACGGCTACACCGGCATCGTGATTGCCATGCTGGCTGCGCTGAACCCGCTGGGCGTGCTGGCCGCCGCCACCTTCGTCGCCGGCGTGCTGGTCGGCGCCGACAGCATGAGCCGCGCGGTCGGTGTGCCGACCTATATCGCCGATGTCATCGTCGCGGCTTCCCTGATTTCTGTGCTGGTGGCGACGCTGATGACGCAATACAAATTGGTGAGAGGGATCAGGACATGAGGCGATGTCCTTCACTCGCCTCCCAGTCTGTCATCCCGGACTTGATCCGGGATCCATGCGCGCTGACTGATGTTGTGGGGTTTGCCCACAAGCCGGGTCTCGCCCCGGCGGGCGAGTTACTTTTCTTTGTCTCGCCAAAGAAACCTAACGAAAAGAAAGGCGACCCTGCTGTCTGCGACCCTCCTTCGCTGACGCTGCGGAGGGCAACCTGCGGTGCTCGGTCCAGCCGGGGCCGGGCTCGAACTCGGCTAGCGCCTCAGACAATCGCCCGTCCTGATCCGTCTGGCCCTGCGCTCCTCGGCGCATACAGAAGGGTGGTGGGATCGGGATCGGGCTCCGGCGAGTACGCGCTTTGCGCGTCCTCGCCTCCCCGAATTGGTATTGGTATTTCTGCGTCCCACCCGTCGGGCCGGGCCGAGGAGCGCAGCCGAAAACGGATCAGGGCGAGCGATTCTGAGCGAAGCGAGTCGAGCTCGACCCCGTTTTCGGCGAGCACCGCAGGTTGCCCCGGAGCGCAGCGCAGGGGACCCGGACCATCGGGTCGCCTTTCTTTTGCTTACTTTTCTTTGGCGAGACAAAGAAAAGTGAGTTGCCGCCGGGCAACCCCCGGCC
>JAUXPP010000055.1 GCA_030683705.1 Polaromonas sp.
TGGCGCTGGTGCTGGCGATCGGGCTGGTGGTGGACGACGCCATCGTGATGCTGGAAAACATCTTCCGGCATATTGAAGAGGGGATGGATCCGTTTTCCGCCGGCATCAAGGGTGCCCGTGAAATCGGCTTTGCCATTGTCACAATGACCGCGACCCTGGTGGCCGTGTATGCACCGCTGGCGTTCACGCCGGGGCGCACCGGCCGGCTGTTCGTCGAGTTTGCGCTGGCGCTGGCCGGTGCGGTGGTGGTGTCCGGTTTTGTGGCCCTGACCCTGACGCCGATGATGTGCGCCAAGCTGCTCAAGCACAACCCCCAACCGAATGCGTTTGACCGCGGCATCGAGCGCTTCCTCAACGCGGTCTCCGATCGGTATGGCCGCCTGTTGCGCTGGATACTCACGGCGCGTTCCGGCGCCGGCCGCGATGGTGGCTCCAGGGGTGTCCGCGGGCTGCTGCTGCAGGCGCGCTGGATCGTGGTGGGCATCATGCTGGCCAGTGCGCTGGCCATCCTGCTGATCTTTCCGACCATGAAGCAGGAGCTGTCGCCGCTGGAGGACCGCGGCACCATCCTGGCGACGGTCAATGCGCCCGACGGCGCCACGCTGGACTACACCAACCGTTACGCCGAGGCACTTGAAAAAATGGGGCAACCCTATCCGGAGTTCGACCGGATTTTTGCGAGCATCGGCAATCCCACGGTGTCACAAGCCAGTGTGATCTATCGCACCGTGGACTGGGAGGACCGCTCGCGCAGCACGCTGGACATGGCGCGCGAGCTGCAGCCCAAGTTCGCCAGCCTGCCCGGTGTGACGGCTTTTCCGATCACGCCGCCCTCGCTCGGCCAGGGCTTTCGCGAGCGGCCGCTGAATTTTGTGATCCAGACCTCGGACAGCTACGAAAACCTCAATCTGGTGGTCGAACAGATGCTGGCCGAGATCGCGAAAAACCCGGGCATTCAATCCCCGATTTCCGACTTGCGGCTGAACAAGCCCGAGCTGCGCATCGACGTGAACCGCGAGAAGGCGGCCGATCTGGGGGTCAGTGTGGAGGTGGTGGCCAGGGCGATTGAAACCATGCTGGGCGGGCGCAACGTGACACGTTACAAGCGCGATGCCGAGCAGTACGACGTGATCGTGCAGACCCAGGCCAGCGGCCGCAGCACGCCGGAGGACATCGAGGGCATTTATGTGCGCGGCCGCAGCGATGCGATGATCCCGCTGTCCAGCCTGGTCACGGTGCGTGAAACCGTGTCACCGCGCGAACTCAACCACTTCGGCCAGCGCCGCGCGGCCTCCATCACCGCCAACCTGGCGCCGGACTATTCGCTGGGCCAGGCGCTGACCTTCATGAACGAGACGGCCGCCAGGGTGCTCAAGCCGGGTTACAGCACCGATTTGAACGGCACCTCGCGCGAATTCAAAAGCTCGCAGGGCGCGCTCGTGATCGTGTTCGTGCTCGCGCTGGTGTTCATTTTCCTGGTGCTGGCCGCGCAGTTCGAGAGTTTTGTCGATCCCCTGGTCATCATGCTGTCGGTTCCGCTGTCCATGATTGGCGCGCTGCTGGCCTTGAAGCTCTCGGGGGGCTCGCTCAATGTCTATTCACAGATCGGCCTGATCACGCTGGTCGGCCTGATCACCAAACACGGCATCCTGATTGTTGAGTTCACCAACCAGTTGCGCGGCCAGGGCCTGGACATGCTGGAGGCGCTGATCAAGGCCTCGTCGCAGCGGCTGCGCCCCATCCTGATGACCACCGGCGCCATGGTGCTGGGGGCCTTGCCACTGGCGCTGGCCAGCGGTGCGGGTGCGGAAAGCCGCATCCAGATCGGCTGGGTGATTGTGGGCGGCATGTCGCTGGGCACGCTGCTGACGATTTTTGTGGTGCCCACCATGTACGCGCTGTTCGCGCGCAAGAAAATTCCGGGCGCCAATACTGCCGAAGCCAGGGAAGAACCGCAAGCCCATCACGGCGAGCCTGAACTGATCGGTAAATAAGCCCGCTACGCCCCCCAAGGCAGAAGGCGAGTCGCAAGCAGCGGCGAGGGGGGCTTAAATGCTGCCGTCGAACATCATCACGTCGACGTCTTCGCCCGCAGCCACATTGCCCTGGCCATGGTGCAGCACGATCAGGCCGTTGGCCTCAGCCATCGACGACAACACGCCCGAGCCCTGGTTGCCGGTGGTCCGGACCTGCAGCGAGCCGTCGGCCGCGCGGCTGACGGTGCCGCGCTGGTACTCGGTGCGGCCGGGTTTTTTGCGCATCGCTTCCAGGCTGCGCGCCTTGAGCAGCGGCGGCGCTGCGGCCGTGGTTCCCATCATTTGCAGCAGCGCGGGGCGCACAAAGGCCAGAAAAGTCACCATCACCGCGACCGGGTTGCCGGGCAGCCCAAAAAGAATGGCCCCGTTCGGGTTGTTATGGTTTTGAGAGCTGCTTGCGCTTGTGGATAAAGGGCTGGCGCCTGTTTTTTCCGGAAGAATCCGGCCCACGGCCATGGGCCGTCCGGGGCGCATGGCGACGCGCCAGAAGGCCACGTCGCCGAGTTTTTTCATCATGGCCTTGGTGTAGTCGGCCTCGCCGACGCTGACCCCGCCCGAGGTGATGATGGCGTCGGCCTGCGCCGCGGCGCTGGCGAAAGCCGCTTCCAGCAGCGCCGGCTCGTCACGTACCACACCCATGTCGATGACCTCGCAGCCCAGCCGTTTGAGCATGCCGAAGACGGTGTAGCGGTTGCTGTCGTAGACCGCGCCTTCGCGCGGTGGCTCGCCCAGCGAAAGGATTTCGTCGCCGGTGGAAAAATAGGCCACCCGCAGCGGCCTCAGGGTGCTCACGGTTTTCATGCCCAAAGAGGCCACCAGCCCAAGGCGGGCGGGCGTGAGAAGCTCACCTTTTGATAGCGCGGGGCGGCCCTGGCGGAGGTCTTCGCCGCGCAGCCGCCGGTTGTCGCCGGCTTGCAGCAGTTTCGCAGGAACAGTGATGCGGTCGCCCTGCACCGTGACAAACTCCTGCGGCACCACGGTGTCGAGACCGGCCGGCATGATGGCGCCGGTCATGATCTTGAGGCATTCGCCGGACGCGACCGTGCCTTGCCAGGCCTTGCCGGCCAGCGCCGTGCCGACGACCCTGAGATGCAGCTCCGTCCCTGGGGTCAGCGCCGCGCCGTCAAAGGCATAACCGTCCATGGCCGAGTTGTCGTGCGGCGGCACGTCGAAAGGCGAGACCACATCGTCGGCCAGTACCCGGCCCAGCGCCTCGAACAGCGGCAGCTCCAGCCGCTCTGTGACCGGCGCCACCAGCAGCGAGAGAAAACGCGCTACATCGGCGGCGGGCAGGGCCTGCGGATCGTAGCCCTGCAGTTCGGCCGCGATCTGGTCTATGGACTTCACAAGCGTCGCGCTCACGGCCGCAAGGCCTCGAGCTGGTGCAACTCGGCCAGGGTGTTGGCATTGAAGAAGGCGCGCGGGTCGTCGCCCGGCAGGTTGAAGGGCACCAGCACGGTCTTGTGCTGCGCGGTCCAGGCGTCGATCTTGCGGCCGCCACCGGTGGTGAACACTGCCAGGCTTTCGAGCAGGCTGGTGCGCATCAGGCAGAACACCGGCTGGGCCCGCAGTTGCCCGTCTTCCTCGGGCGCGGCCACCACGGCGAAATCGGCGTTGTCGCGCGCCAGCGCCTCGGCCAGCCGCGGCACCATGTCTTCGCTGAACAAGGGGCTGTCGCAGGGCACCGTCATCATGTAGGGCGTTTCGCAGCGCTCCAGCCCGGTGAGGAAGCCGGCCAGCGGTCCCGAGAAGTCGCCCATGCCACCGGCGTCGGGCCAGACCGGCACGCCAAAGGATTCGTAGGCCGCCAGGTTGCGGTTGGCAATGATCATCACCTCACCGACTTGCGGCGACAGGCGCAGCAGGGTGTGCAGCGCCAGCGGCACGCCGTTGAAGTTCTGCAGGCCCTTGTCCGCGCCGCCCATGCGCGAGCCGCGCCCGCCCGCGAGGATCACGCCGGTGATTTCTGCGCCGTCTATCGTGTCAATCATGTATTTCCTCTTCCATCTTCACCGGGGGGCCATGTTTTTCCGCCGGGCCGCCCCAAGGAAAAATGCGCCCCCTCGGGGGGCAGCGAGTACACGAAGTGACGAGCGTGGGGGCCATATATCTAGCCGCCTATGTAACTCATCTCGACACGTTTTTGCCCGTCTGCGCCTGGCACGGCCACATCCGGCGGCAGCGCCGCGCGCAATTCCGAATAACGGTCGTCGCGGCGTTGCCAGATGTGGGCCACGGCCGCAGAAATCTGCTCGTCGGAATGCTGGCCACTGCGCAGCAGCGCGCGCAGGTCATGGCCCTGGCTGGCGAACAGGCACAGGAAAAGTTTGCCTTCGGTCGACAGCCGCGCGCGGTTGCAGTCACCGCAAAAAGCGTGGGTGACACTGCTGATCACACCGATTTCACCGGCGCCGTCGAGGTAACGCCAGCGCTCGGCGGTTTCGCCCAGGTAGTTGGCGTCGATGGCTTCCAGTGGGAATTCCTGCTGCAGGCGTGTGATGACCTGGGCCGAAGGCAGCACCTCGTCCATGCGCCAGCCGTTGGTCGCGCCCACGTCCATGTATTCGATGAAACGCAACACCACACCCGAGTTCCGGAAGTGCCGCGCCATCGGCAGGATCTCGGCGTCGTTGGTGCCGCGCTTGACCACCATGTTGACTTTGATGGGGGCGAGCCCGACCTTGTCGGCCACCTCGATGCCGCGCAACACGTCGGCGACCGGGAAGTCCACATCGTTCATGCGGCGGAACACCGCGTCGTCCAGTCCGTCCAGGCTCACGGTGACACGCTGCAGGCCGGCGTCCTTCAGCGCCTGGGCTTTTTTGGCCAGCAGCGAGGCATTGGTGGTCAGCGTGATGTCCAGCGGCTTGCCGTGCGGCGTGGTGATTTTCGCGAGCATTTCTATCAGCACCTCGAGGTGCTTGCGCAGCAGCGGCTCACCGCCGGTCAGCCGGATTTTCTCGACACCGTGCGCGACGAAAATTTTCGCAAGCCGCGTGATCTCCTCGAAGCTCAGCAGCGAGGTCTGCGGCAGGAAGGCGTAGTCCTTGTTGAAGACCTCGCTGGGCATGCAGTAGCTGCAGCGGAAGTTGCAGCGGTCCGTCACGCTGATGCGCAGGTCGTGCAGCGGCCGTGCCAGCGTATCGGCCAGCAGGCCGGTGGGCGCCTGCAGCTGCGCAGGGATGTGCGGCACGCGCGCGGCGTAACGCATGTCGGCGATGGGGATGATTTTGTCGGTCATTGGTGAGGGCCCAAGGGAGAATTTACTCCATTGGCGCGGCTCCCCGCGAAAGCCGGGGTCTTGCCCCCAGGCGCCGGGCGTTATTCATTCGTCCCGGCTTTGCCTTGAGCAGCAGGGCCAGCCAGCGGAGCGCCCCCCGGGGGCATCCTTCGACAAGCGCAGGGTCAACGGAATTCAGTGAACGAAGGTGGGCGCCCTAGACACAGCGCCCGCCGTCCACCTCGATACACACGCCGCTGATGAAGGCGGCTTCGTCGCTGGCCAGATACAGCGCGGCGTTGGCCACGTCGAGCGCCGTCGAAAAACGCCCCAGCGGGATGCTGGCCAGGAACTTGGCGCGGCGCGCTTCGCCTTCGGGGCCGGTCACCGTGCCGCCGGCAAACTGGGTGGACAGCGCGGTATCCGGGTTGAACACCGGGTTGATGCAGTTCACGCGGATGTTGTCGGGGCCGAGTTCGGCCGCCAGCGACTTGGATGTCGTGATCACCGCGCCCTTGGAACCGTTGTACCAGGACAGGCCGGGACGCGGCCGCACGCCGGCGGTGGACGCGATGTTGATGAAGCTGCCGCCGCCGCCGGCGCGGAACACCGGCACCGCGTGGATGGTCGAGAGGTAAATGCTCTTGACGTTGATCGCGTAGCAGCGGTCGAATTCTTCTTCGGTGGTTTCCAGCGCAGGCTGGTTCAAATGGGTCCAGCCGGCGTTGTTGACCATCACATCGAGCTTGCCGTGGCGCTGCACCGCGGCATCCACCAGCGCCTTCATCTCGGCGGTGTTGGTCACGTCGGCCTTGAAGAAGGACGCCTTGCCGCCGGTGGCCACGATGTCTGCCACGACTTTTTCGCCGAGCGTACTGTTGATGTCGTTGACGATGACCTGGGCGCCTTCGGCCGCCAGCCGTTTGGCAATGCCTTCGCCGATGCCGCCACCGGCGCCGGTGACGATGATGGATTTGTTCTTCAGCCGCATGGTGTTTCCTTGGGTGCTATGAAATAAGTAGCTGCTTGCGCCCGCATCGATTGGGCTGCAGCCTGTTTTTGCATGAATGCCGGAAGCGGCTTCAACCGTGTTTGATGGCCACGGTCTTCAGCGTGGTGAAGCCGTACAGCGCCTCGAAACCCTTTTCACGGCCGTAGCCCGATGACTTGACGCCGCCGAAGGGCAGCTCCACGCCGCCGCCGGCGCCGTAGTTGTTGATGAAGACCTGGCCGCTCTGCACACGTTTGGCCATGCGGAACTGGCGGCCGCCGTCGCGTGTCCAGATGCCGGCCACCAGGCCGAACTGGGTGGCGTTGGCGAGTTCGACCGCGTGGTCTTCGTCGCGGAAACTCATGGCGCAGAGCACCGGGCCGAAAACTTCTTCCTGCGCCAGCCGGTGGTTCACCGGCACGTCGCGCAGCAGCGTGGGGGCCTGGTAAAAACCGGTGTCGGGCGCTTCGTCGACGATCTGGCCCTGGGCCACCATGGGGATGCCAGCCACCTGCGCATCGCTCAAAAAATCCCAGACGCGCTGCTGCTGGGTCTGGCGGATCAACGGGCCGACGTCCAGGTCCATTGCTGCCGGGCCGACGCGCAACTTCTCGAAAGCCTGGCCCAGACGCTCCAGCAGGGGTTCGTAGATCAACTCGTCAATCAGCACCCGCGAGCCGGCCGAGCAGGTCTGGCCGGCGTTTTGCACGATGGCGTTGACCAGCGCCGGAATCGCCTGGTCGAGGTCGGCGTCGGCAAACACGATTTGCGGGCTTTTGCCGCCCAGCTCCAGCGTGACCGGGCAATGGCGCTCGGCCGCCACCTGCTGGATCAGGGTGCCCACGGTCGGGCTGCCGGTGAAGCTGATGTGCTGGATGCCCGGGTGGCGGGCCAGGGCGTCGCCGACCTCGTGGCCGTAGCCGGTGACGATGTTGATGGCGCCGGCCGGGAAACCCACCTCGGCCGCCAGTTGTGCCACGCGAATCAGCGACAGGCAGGCGTCTTCGGCCGGCTTGACCACGCAGACATTGCCGGCCGCCAGGGCGCCGCCGACGCTGCGGCCGAAAATCTGCATCGGGTAGTTCCAGGGAATGACGTGGCCGGTCACGCCGTGCGGCTCGCGCCAGGTCATCACGCTGTAACCGTCGAGGTAGGGCAGGGTCTCGCCGTGGAGCTTGTCGCAGGCGCCGGCGTAGAACTCGAAGTAACGCACCAGCGCGGCGGCATCGGCCTGGGCCTGTTTGGTCGGTTTGCCGCAATCGCGCTGTTCGATGGCGGCCAGTTCGTCGGCGTGTTCGGCGATCTTGCGCGACAGCGCCATCAGCAGGCGCCCGCGTTCAGCCGCACTGACCTTGTGCCAGACGTTGTCCATGCAGTCGTGCGCGGCCTGCACCGCGTCAGCGATGTCCTGCGCATTGCTGCGCTGGATCTCGTCGAAGGGCTTGCCGTCGGACGGGTCAATGACGGGAATGGTTTTGCCTGACGCAGAGCGGACCGAGGCGTTGGCGATGAAGTTGAGTTGCATGCATATGATTTTCGGCGAAAACACGCTGCCCGCCAAAAATCAGCCAAATCGGGCGTGAGCCCAGGTCTGGCAAGCGCCAGCAGCTATGAAATCAATAGCGTGCCAAGGCCCCGGCCTGGGCCGGTGCGCCCACCGTGGTCCAGGCCCGCGCATTGTCGGCCAGCCAGCGCGCCGACAGTTCGGTGGCCTGCTGGTCGGGATGGAAGTCCGGGCGCAGGTAGGCGCGCCAGGGCCGGAAGGTCTGGCGCACCAGGCCGCGCCGGCCGAACAGAAAGCCGGCGGCGCTTTTCCAGGTGCGCCACTGCCACAAGGTGCCGTCGTGCTGCAGGTTGTTGACGGTCTGGCGCAGGGTGTCGGTCAGAAACACGAAGGTGATGCGGCGGAACCACTTGATGCGCCACTCGTGGCTGCCGCCCAGTGCGTTGTACACGTCGAATGCCGTGTTTTTGTGCTCCGACTCTTCGGCGCAATGCCACAGCCACATGGTTTTCAGGCGCGGCTCGCAGCCGTCGAGCAGGTCGTGGTTACTCAGCATCCACTCGGCCAGAATCGCGGTGAAATGTTCGTTGGCCGCGGTGATGGCCAGCGCATGGCGTGGGTTGGTGCCGGCCAGCAGCTGCATGTTTTTTTCAGCGCGCGGCGCCCAGTCGTTGACCAGGCCCTGCGTTTCAAGGTGCTTGTTGAAGAGACCGTGAATGCGGCGATGCGTGGCCTCCTGCCCGATAAACCCCTGGACCTCGGCCTTGTAATGGTCCTGCAGTTCGGGTGGCAGGGCTTTCAGGCCGTTGCGCACCGAATCGATGAAAAACTGCTCGCCGACCGGAAAACTCATGGACAGCGCGTTGAAAAACGCCGTCCGGAAGGCGTCGCCGGCACACCAGTGGCGCGGCAGCGGTGTTTCCAGGTCGATCAGCAGGCGCCGCACAACAAGCTCGCTCATGATTTCTCCATCGGAAAAGTAGCTGGTACGCACCGGTACCGGAAAACTGACTATAGGATCGGGTTGTGGTACTGTCAAGTACCAACACAGCTTTTATCGCCCATGCCTGCTGACACGCCGTCCACCGTCGCCTCGCCTGTCCCCGCCAACCCCTACCGCGCGCGCCTGCTCGAAGGCATGGCCCACAGCGTGGCCGCCAAAGCCTATGCCGACACCACGGTGGCCGACATCGTGCGTGAAGCCGGCGTGTCCAAGCGCAGCTTCTACGAGTGTTTTGCCAGCAAGGACGAATGCCTGATCGCGCTGTACGTCGCGGCCAGCCATGGCGCGCTCAAGGTGCTCAAGGAATCCATAGACCCCGGCCGCGACTGGAAGACCCAGGTCGAACACGCCCTGGGCGCCTACCTGGCCTGCCTGGCCAGCAATCCGGCGCTGCTGCGCACGCTGTTTATTGAAATCCTCGGCCTGGGTGCCGCCGGCCTGGAAGTACGGCGGCGCATGAACCAGGAACTGGCCGACTTCGTGGTGCAGGTGGTGCATGCCGGCCATGAACACTCGCCGCAGGAAGCCGCGCGCCACGGCACCCTGGCGATGGCGGTGGTCGGCGGCATCAACGAACTGGTGCTGCAGGCGATTGAAGCGGGCCGCACGGCCGACCTGGCCGGACTCACGCAGCCCTGCAGCGCACTGGTGCGGGCGGTGCTGGCCGCGCCCGAGTGACGTAAAAAAGCCCGCCGAAGCGGGCTGAAGCAAAACGCGGCTTCTTCTTTTATTTCGCTGCGGAGGCCGCAGGTGCTGCGCCGCCGGTTGGCGTCGCAGCCGCATCGGCCGCCTGGGTCGGCGCCGGTGCCGGCATGCCGCCCGGTGCGGTCACCGTGCTGGGTGCCTGCGCCGGCGCGCTCATGGCCGCAGGCGCGGCCACCGGCGTGACCGGTGCGGCCGTGGCGGTGCCGCCGTGGAACTTCATCATCAGCGGCACGATCAGCAGTGCCACGATGTTGATGATCTTGATCAGCGGGTTGATGGCCGGGCCTGCCGTGTCCTTGTAGGGGTCGCCCACGGTGTCGCCGGTCACGGCGGCCTTGTGCGTCTCGGAGCCCTTGCCGCCGTGGTTGCCGTCCTCGATGTATTTCTTGGCGTTGTCCCAGGCACCGCCGCCGGTGCACATCGAGATCGCCACGAACAGGCCGGTCACGATGGTGCCCATCAGCAGGCCGCCCAGCGCGGCGGGGCCCAGCAGCAGGCCGACCAGGATAGGCACCACCACCGGCAGCAGCGAGGGGATCATCATTTCCTTGATGGCCGCGGTGGTCAGCATGTCGACCGCCGTGTCGTACTCGGGCTTGCCGCTACCGTCCATGATGCCCTTGATGTCGCGGAACTGGCGGCGAACTTCGACCACCACCGCACCGGCGGCGCGGCCCACGGCCTCCATCGCCATCGCACCGAACAGGTAGGGGATCAGGCCGCCGATGAAGAGGCCGACGATCACCGACGGGTTGCTGAGATCGAAGCTCACCAGCTTGCCGGCGGCCTCGAG